>DASQZE010000442.1:0-1921 GCA_035638875.1 Longimicrobium sp. | reverse complement strand
CTCCCCCGGCCTCGCTCAGGCTCGTCCACCCCCTACCGCAAACTGCGCGGGAGAGGGTGTAGACTTCGACGAGCTCATCGGGGCGACTGGAGGAACGAGCGGGGAGGGGCGCCCCCCCGGTGCACCAGCTTGCCTCCGTGCACGAGCGGGATCCTTCCCGTCCCGCGCGCCGGCCAAACCCGCCGTCTTCAGGCCATCGCCAGCACGGGGAGCGCGCCGCCGCGGAAGGTCTCGGGAACGCCGTCCAGCGGATCGCCCGCCAGCGCCTCGCCGTCCGGCGACTCCAGCACGAAGCCGGCGTCGCGAATCATCTCCAGGTCCGCGCGGGCGGCCTGCCCCGGCGTGGTGAGGTAGTCGCCGATGAAGATGGAGTTGGCCGCGTACAATCCCATCACCTGCATGCTGCGCAGGTGCACCTCGCGCCCGCCGCTGATCCGCAGCTCCTGCGTGGGGAGCAGAAAGCGGTACAGGGCCAGGATGCGCAGGCAGCGGCGCGGGTCCAGCCCCGCCGCGCGCTCGGCCATGGGCGTGCCGGGGATGGGGATCAGGAAGTTCACGGGCACGCTCTTCACGTCCAGCTCGCGCAGGCTCAGGGCCAGGTCGATGACGTCGTCGTCCGTCTCTCCCATGCCCACGATGCCGCCGGAGCAGGTCTTGAGGCCCGCGTCCTTTACCTGCTGCACCGTGGCGCGCCGATCGGCGAAGGTGTGCGTGCTCACCACGTTGGGCGTGTGCGCCTCGGACGTGTTCAGGTTGTGGTTCACCTGCGTGACGCCGGCTTCCTTGAGGCGCAGGGCGTGCTCTTCCGTAAGCAGCCCCAGGCACGCGCAGATCTTGAGGTCGTGGCGCTCGCGAACGGCGCGCACGGCATCGAGCACCTTGTTGAACACCCGCTCGCCCGGTGCGCGGCCGCTGATGACCATGCAGAAGGTGCCGGCCTTGAGCTCCGCGGCGCGGTCGGCGGCCGCGAGGATCTTTTCCTGCGCCATGAGCGGATACTTGTCGATCTCCGCCGCGGAGATCTTGCTCTGCGAGCAGTAGTTGCAGTCCTCGGGGCACAGGCCGCTCTGCGCGTTGAGCAGAAAGTGCAGCCGCACGCGGTTGCCAAAGTGCTGGCGCCGCACGCGGTACGCGGCCGCGAGCTGCTCCAGCAGCGCCTCGTCGGGGGCGCGCAGCACGGCGTGCGCCTCGTCGCGCGAGATCAGCTCGCCCGCGAGCGCGCGGGCGGCCAAGGCGTTCCAGTCGGGGAGCGCGGACAGGGACATCGGAGTCACGTCTTGGGTTTGTTCGGGGTTCCAGGCCGCGCAACTTACCCGAAGCGGGACGGATGTGCGAGGGGGGGGTGGGCCGGTCGCGGCGCGGGGTGTGGCCCTCCCCCGGCCTCGCTCAGGCTCGTCCACCCCTTCCCGCAAACTGCGCGGGAGGGGGTGTAGACTTCTACGAGCTCATGTGCACCGGAGCGGAATTCCGTAAGAGCGTCGTTCTCTCCCTCTCCGCGAGGAACGAGCGGGGAGGGGGCCGGGGGGTGGGCCGGGGGGAGGGCGCCCCGCCCGCGCAGGAACCGTCCAGGCGCTCGAAGTCCCGTCTCCCCCCGTCCCCGGCCTCAGTCCCCGAAGTGCCGGTCGAAGTCGTCGCTCACCTGGCGCAGCAGGCGCTCCACGGCATCCCTGGAGTAGGGGAAGAAGAGCGTATCGGAGAGCGAGTTCAGGGCGCTGCGCACGTCCTGAAAGCGGTCGGCGGCGTTCACCAGCACGTCGCCCAGTCCGTGGCGCAGGGCCAGGCCGCTGCCGGCCGCCATCCGGAACCCCGCCGCGCCCAGCTCGTCGTAGTACGAGAGCGGCGGCGCGCCCCGGCGCTGCACCCGGTGCGTGATGAAGTCGGGAAAGATGCCGCCCAGCCAGAGCGCGAAGTTGCCCAGGTG
>DASQZE010000441.1:0-5268 GCA_035638875.1 Longimicrobium sp. | reverse complement strand
TCGCGCCGCCGGCCCGTCCGCGGGCGAGGTCCAGGCCGTATCCGCCGCCGCGCGACGCACCGTAGTCTGCGCCATAGCGGCCGCCGCCCGCGTTCCCGCCGCCGTCCAGGTGCCCCAGCTGGCCGAAGCCCGGGCGCGCGCCGCCGGCGCCGAAGTCCGTGCCGCCCTGCGCGTCCCCGTAGGCAAAGCGGTCTCCCTCGTCCCGCGCGCCGAAGTCGCTCCCGTAGCCGGCGCGTGCGCGGACGAAGTAGCCGCGGCCCTGCTGCCCGCGTCCCTGCGAGCCGCGCGGGCGACGGACGCCGCGCTCATGGTCCGGCGAGCCCTCCGCGGACGCGCCGTAGCGCTCGTACAGCGGGCCGGTGGTGCGCAGGGCGTATCCGCCGGAGCCGCCCTGGAACCCCTCGCGGTAGCCACCCACCCAGGGCCGGTCCACCGGGGCGCCGCCGTCGCGCTGCGGATCGGGATAGCCCCCGTCCCAGCCGCGGCCGCCGTTCGGCATCCGCATCTCCCATCCGCCGTGCCGGCCGTATCCCTGGTCGTACCCCATCATCCGCCTCCTTTATCTGTTCACGAGATAGGGGATGAGCAGGCAACGCCCGTTCCACACGTCAGCCAGGGTTCTGCGCCAGGCGAAGGCGGACGGTGAACGGGCCGTCCGGGCGCACGCCGGTGATGGTGACTGTGTCGCCGGGATCGCGCTCGCGGATGGCCCGGCGCAGGTCGCCGCCGGTATTGATGGGGGCGTCGTCCAGGCGCGTGAGGATGTCGCCCGGGCGCAGCCCCGCGCTGCCGGCGGGGGTGCCCTGCCCCACGGCGCGCAGGATGATCCCCGCCTGCACGGGCAGGCCGAACTGCCGCGACATCTCCGCCGTCACGTCCACGTAGTTGATGCCGACGAAAGCGCGCGTCACCCGCCCTGTGGCCAGGATCTGCTGCGCCACGTCCGACGCCAGGTTGATGGGCACGGCGAATCCCAGTCCCTCCGCCGTGGCCCCGCCCGCCCCGCGCAGGACGGCCGTGTTGATGCCCACCACGCGGCCGCGCGAGTCCAGCAGGGGCCCGCCGGAGTTGCCGGGGTTGATGGCCGCGTCCGTCTGGATGAGCTCGTCCAGGTTGAACTCCGACGCCGTTCGATTCAGCGCGGAGACGATGCCGCGCGTGACCGTGCGCTCCAGCGCCAGCGGGTTGCCGATGGCGATGGCCGTCTGCCCCACCTCCAGCGCGTCGGAGTTGCCCAGCGGCGCGGCGGGAAGGTCGGCGCCCTCCACGTCCACGACGGCGATGTCGATGGAGGGATCGCGCCCCAGCACGCGCCCCGTGAGCGTCTGCCCGTTCGCCAGGCCGATCTGCACCTGCGTGGACGGGCCGACCACATGGGCGTTGGTCAGGATGACGCCGTCCGCGCGGATGATGACGCCGGAGCCGGCACCCGCCTGCGACGTGACGCTGACGACGGCCGGCGTCACCTGCCGGGCCACGCGCACCACGTTGCCCTCTTCCCCTTCCTGCGCCTGGGCCCACGCGGGAGGCGCCGGCCGCACCTCCGCGCCCACCGCCGCCCCGATCCCCACGCCCACGGCCAGCGCCGCGGCGACGGTCCGCACACCCTGCTTGATCATCGTCCACTCCCCGGTTTCCATCGATCCAAAGTCCGTCCCCCCTTCATTCAGACGCGCGGCGGGGCCCGGGCGTTGTGGTCCGGGCCCCGCCGCCATCCCTCGTCCGCTCCCCGGCGCCCTCGCGATGCGGGCCCGGAGATGCATCCAACCCCGCATCCACCGTTCCCGGCGCGTGTCACCGCGTGAGGGCCAGCAGCAACGCGCTCGCGTCGTCACCCAGGCTTCCGGCGCGGGCACACTCCTACTGATCGCGATCAGGTGGATGATGTGCCATGGCCGACATCCGCCTCCTCCGCCGCCATTCTGCCTCTTCCAAAAAACGCGGATCCCGTCCCCTCGCCGGCAGCATGCTTTCTACCAAGGATCTCCGGCATCCTGCCGGTCGCCTCCGGTCCGCGTCCGGCCATCACGGTCGCAGCCATCCAGTCAGTCGAAGTCCGCGAAGGCCGTTCCCGCGGGATCGATGGGTCGCGACGGCCGATCGCGGACCGGACGGCTGGCCGATGCGAACACCACGCGTTCCTTGGTAGATCAGCTGCTGCCGGCGAGGGGGCGGCATCCGCATTTCCGCGGAACACGATACTGGCCACACGGCACGGAGGTCCGCCCAGGCACGGCATCCACACGATCGCGATCCGTAGAAGCAGGGCCCCGTCGGGGGGGCGCATCGAATGCACAGACAGATACGCGCTGATTCGTCGTGGAACGGCTCGTCCAGGGATGAGAGCGGGCGAACCGGCACAAATCAGGGTCGGCCCGCCGCCTCAGCCTGCCGCCAAGGTCGCGCTCGGTCACCGGCACGTTGAAGCGGCCGTCGGTGATGACGATCGCACGGGTCGCAACAGGTAGATCCTTGGGTCGGCGCCACGGCACTCGTCACGGGATGGAACCGGCCCGCCTTCCTCAGGAAGACGAATCAAGGGGGCTGGAGCAGGGAGGCTTGATGCGGCGCTGTTGGTGTCGGCGGAG
Organism: Longimicrobium sp.; assembly: GCA_035638875.1. Classification (GTDB taxonomy): domain Bacteria; phylum Gemmatimonadota; class Gemmatimonadetes; order Longimicrobiales; family Longimicrobiaceae; genus Longimicrobium. Next base: position 2,680 of record DASQZE010000441.1, on the reverse strand, counting down.
GCCGACAGTGTGAAGTTGTAGCCGCGAATTCATTCGCTCCCGCCGTCCGCGCTCTCCATCACGCCCACTCCCCCGTTTCTCCCCCCTCTTCCCCGCCCCGCCCCCCCTCGCCACGAAAACGCATCCACCCTCCCCAGCGGCGCCGGGGAGGGTGGATGATGAACCGCCTGCATCCTGCGACGCGAAGTTACGGCGTCGTGCGGACGATCGGCATGCGCGCCTTCAGGTTCGCCTCCACGTCGGCGCGGGCGCGCCACGACTCGCGCATGCGCTTTTCGGCGATCAGGCGCAGCTGGTCGCGGTTGTGGGGGGAGCCGGGCTGGCTGGCGTTGCCGTAGCTCAGCACCGCCTGCGCGCGCGGGCCGCCGGGCGTGAACTCCACCGCGGCCACGTACGTGTCCCCGAACACCGGCTGGAACGCCTGCCCCTGCTGCGCGTAGGCGATCACGTGGAACACCCCCAGCGGGTCGCCCGGCGCGCCGTTGCCGGGAAACTCGCCGATGCGGTTGATCTGCCCCCACGGGGTGTCCAGCCCCCCCATCCGCGTGCGCATCAGTTCCCCGACCGCCTCCAGCGCCGCCACGGCCGCCGCCGGGTTCGCCAGCCCGTCCGGCGTGCCGATGGGGTCGCCCGCGCTCCACGGCCGCGCGAACCCCCGCCCCGTCTCCGGCACGCCCTCGAACATCCGGTACGCCCACAGCATGAAGAGCATGGCCCCGCGGCTCTCCGGCTCCGCCGCGCGGTCCCACTTCTCCAGCACGTCCGCCGCCTCCATGGCCAGCGGCCGCCCGCTCGCCCGCGCTGCGGGGATCAGGTCGTCCAGGATGCGGTCCGCCAGCAGCATGTGGTTGTCGTGGTGCATCGCCACCAGCTCGTCGAAGCTGATGCTGCTGTCCGCCGCCAGCATCTGCAGGGCGCGCTGCTCACGGAAGCCTACCCACCGTGGCGCCAGGTACGCGGGAAAGTCCGCCGTGTCCAGCGGCGACGGCCGCGTGGCGAACCAGGGCGGCGAATTGGAGTTCTGCACGAAGCCGCTGGGCGGGTCCGCCACGCGCGGCAGGTCGTCGTAGCCGTGCACGCCCCGCCACAGCGTCGCCGAAGTGTCGCCGCGCACCGGGCGCTGCCCCTGGGCGAACGCCGTCTGCCCGCGCACGGGCACCCGGCCGTTGAACACGTACAGGATGTGCCCCGCGCGGTCCGCGTAGATCACGTTGAACATGGAGACCTGCAGCCGCCGCAGGGCGTTCTCGAACTCCGCCATGGACCGCGCGCGCCCCATCTCCCACCACTGCCGCAGCAGGCCGTGCTGGTCCAGGCTCTGCACCGCCACGGCCGTCGCCGCCGTGTCGTTGCCCGCGATCACGGGGCCGTGCACGCTGCTGCGCACCGTCAGCGCCTCCGTGCGCAGCGTCCCGTCCGCCCCGCGGATGCGCAGGCTGTCTGCCCGCGTCTCGAACGGCCGCACGGCGCCGTCCATCCGGTATCCGCCCTCCGCCAGCCGCAGCGTGAACACGTCCAGCGCGTCGATGGTGTTCACCGTGTGCGACCATCCCAGCCGGTCGTTGAAGCCGATGGCCACCACCGGCAGCCCGATGATCGTCGCGCCGGAGATGTCCATCCCGGGACCCACCAGGTGCGCCTCGGTGAAGCGCATCAGGTCTTCCGTCCACGGCAGGTGCGGATTGGCCAGCAGCAGCGCGTTCCCCGACGCGGACCGGCGCGGCGCGATGGCCCACGCGTTGGAGCCCGGCGCCGTCCCCGGCGGCAGCCCCCCGTTGCCCACCACGGGGGGATTGCCCCCCGTGAGGGACAGGAAGGTGAACATCACCCGGTGACCGTGGGCCATCACGTCCGCGCCCGTGATGGGGAGCACGGCCTCCACCCCGTCCGCGATGCTGTCCGGGTGGGCGCGCGCGTAGGCGTTTACCCCGTCCGCGAACGCGTCCAGGTAGCGGCGGAACTCCGGGTCCTGCGCGTCGTATCCCTCCCGCCCCGCGTCGGGGATGCCCATCGACCGCGTGATGCGGTCCGCCGGGGCCAGGCGCTCGCCCCAGTATTCCGCGCCCCGCCCGCGGGCCAGTCCGTACAGGCGCAGGATGGCGTCGCCATGCGCCTGCGCCTGCGCCCACCCGAAGCCGTATCCCACGTCCTCCGCCGTGCGCCCGTAGACGTGCGGCACGCCCCAGGTGTCCCACAGGATCTCGGACTGCGCGGGCGCCGGCGGCCCCGGCTGCGGGCGCGGCCCCGTGGACGGGGGCGCGCACCCGGCGGCGAGCACCACGGGGAGCAGGATGGACGTCAGGCGGATGGCACGCACGTGGGCCCTCGCGGAAAAGGGGTACGATGCAGCGCGACGAGACGGAATTACTGTCGCAAATCACGATGGCGCCAAACCACGCGGGGCAGGCGCCGAAAGCGACGATGTCGTGAAGCCAGATGTGTGCCGGGGGAAGAGGGAACTTTCGCCCAGAGCCGGGTGAGGTGTCGTTCCGTTGGACCAAGCCCTTATCTGGCAGGGCTTTGCGGCGCCCGCTTCGCGGGGCCCCTCACCCCCCGGCCCCCTCTCCCGCAAACTGCGCGGGAGAGGGGGAGAACCCAGCTCGTGCATGGGAGCGGGTTCCCTGCACCGGGCGAGAGCCCCCTCCCCCCGGCCCCCTCCCCCGCTTCGCGGGCAGGAGGG
>DASQZE010000440.1:0-6217 GCA_035638875.1 Longimicrobium sp. | reverse complement strand
GGGGCAGCAGGTTCCTGGGGCGATGCAAATCTCCGCGTTTGAGCAGTTCCCCAACAAGGCATTCCCCGCGCCACATTTGGCGCACGCGTAAGTTGTTCACCCGCAACGGAGTTCACGCTCATGACGTTTGAGGCGGTGACGCAAAATGGTGCGGCCATGACCAAAGTGATGCACCAACACGAAGTCCCGTAACGAGCGCAAGACTCATCCGCTCTTGCCAATGGTCGGCTACAAAGCAGGGATGATCCTCAATCCAGGAGGAAGCCCACGTCCAACATCATTATCTACTACCGTCCGAATGTGTATGATTTGGAAGCAAGGCTGCCAAATCATCTCCGTTCCCAACCGGACGGGGTTGAATCAGGATGTATTGCCGGATTGTTTTGCCTTGATGTCGGCGCAGGCGACAGTGTGAAGTTGGAGCCGCGAATTCATTCGCTCCCGAGCCCGATCACGCCTCCATCCGGATCGCACCGCATCCCCCCGCCTCCCACCCCTACCCACGAGCCCGCCGTCCCTCCCGATCTCCATCGAACGCACGAATTCCTGGACAACGAAAAGCCGCCCGGCGCGAGGGAGCGCCGGGCGGCCGTTCATCCGTTCAGCGTGCGCGCCTCAGGTGGCGGGGCGCGTCGTGGCAAGCGTCCAGGTGCCGCTGCCGCTGTACGAGTACACGCGCCAGCGGTACGTGCCCGCCGTGCCGCTGTAGTTGATGCTCTCCGACGACGTGCTGCCCAGCGAGCTGGTCGCGGTGGCCCACGCGGTGCCGTTCCACTTCTGCAGGTACAGGTCGAAGTCGGCGCCCGTGCCGGCCAGCGTGGCCGTGTGCGCGCCCGAGGTGGTGACCGTGTACTCCGTCGTGTAGCTGTTGGCGCCCGTGCCCGCCAGCGAGCCGTTGAAATTGGCCGAGACGCTGCCGCCGCCACCGCCGCCGGTCGTCAGCAGCGAGTAGAGCAGGCGGTTGGGCGAGCCCGTGCCCGCGCTCGTGACCACGTTCAGCGTGGAGGAGCCGATGATGGCGCTGGCCGCGGCGGCCGGCGTGCCCGCCGGCGTGCTCTGCAGCCACAGCGCAACGACGCCCGCCACGTGCGGCGAGGCCATCGACGTGCCGCTGATGGTGTTCGTCGCGGTGGTGCTCGTGTACCAGGAGCTGGTGATGCTGCTGCCCGGGGCGAACACGTCAACGCAGGTGCCGAAGTTGCTGAACGACGAGCGCGCGTCGGTGCTCGTGGTGCTGCCCACCGTGATGGCGTTGGCCGCGCGGGCCGGCGACACGTTGCAGGCGTTCTGGTTCTCGTTGCCCGCCGCGACGACGACGGTCACGCCGGCGTTGTGCATGCGGTTCACGGCATCGTCCGTCGCCTGGCTGGCGCCGCCGCCCAGCGACATGTTGGCCACGGCCGGGAGCACGCGGTTGTTGGCGACCCAGTCCATGCCGGCGATCACGCCGGAGTTGGTGCCGCTGCCCGCGCAGTCCAGCACGCGCACGGCAATGAGCGTAACGCCCTTGGCCACGCCGTACGTGGAGCCGCCCACGGTGCCGGCCACGTGCGTGCCGTGCCCGTTGCAGTCAGTGCTGCCGCGGCCGTCGTTGATGGCCGAGTAGCCGCCCGAAGCGCGCCCGCCGAACTGCGCGTGCGAGGTCAGGATGCCCGTGTCCACGATGTACGCGCGCACGCCCGCGCCGGTCGGCGTGTAGTTGTAGTTGCCGTCCGTGGGACGGGCGCGCTGGTCGATGCGGTCCAGGCCCCAGGTGGCGCCCGTCTGCGTGGTGGTCAGGCTGACCTTCTGGTCCTGCTCGATGTACGCCACTTCCGGGCGCTGGCGAAGCATGGCCACCTGGCCGTCCGTCAGGCCGCCCGCGAAGCCGCGCAGGGCCTTGGTGTAGGTGGTGCGCGGGGTCACGCGGGTCGCCGACGCGAGGGCGATGGGGTCGGCGCCCTCCTTGAGGACGACGATGTACTGCCCGGGGATGGCCCGGTCGCCCGCGGCCGTGAGCACCGGGGCCTGCGTCGGCGACGGGGCCGACTCGGTTACGCCGCCGTCGGAGCAGGCCGCCGCAAATGCGAGGGTTGCCAGCGAGAGGGGTGCGAGGGAGCGCTTCATCCAGATCCTCCAAAACCGCGTGGGTGGATGGAACGGGGCAGGGGTGCCGCCGTTCCCGGACTCAGGCCATGGTGCGGCCCGTCGTGCGCATGCTGTCGTTCACTCCGTCCTGCCTGGCGCCGGGGGATTCGCGCGCTGCATCCCGAACCGCTTTTTCCGTCCCCTCTGCGCCGTCCGCCGCGCGCGGCGTCCGTACGCCGCGCGCCCTGCTCCGTCTCGCCGCCGGCCCCGCGGACGAAAGGGGTGCCGTGCCCGCATCCAGGTGCGATGGGGCGCGTCCGCCTTCGTCCGGAAACCGCCGGCTCTTCCGTCGTGTGAGTGAGGTCAGGGAATGCATGCGGCGGACCGCTTTCGCCGCAAGGCTTATCCCCTTTCCCTACGGGCACTTAGCCGCGACCGCACCATTTTGCTGCCGCGAGAGAACGATGCAACCGCACCAGTCCGGTGCACCGTTCCGGTGCGCAGGGCGGACCGAAATCCGCCCCGCGCGTCCGTCCTGCCCGGCTCAGTAGGCCGTGAACAGCAGCCGGTTGGGCGAGCCCGTGCCCGGCGACGTCACCTTGTTGAGCGTGGCGCCGGCCGTCAGGGCGCCGGTCACCGTCGCGGGCGATGCACCCGGGTTGTTCTGCAGGTACTGCGCAGCCACGCCCGCCACGTGCGGCGCCGCCATGGAGGTGCCGCTGATGGAGTTGGTGGCCGTGTCGTTGGTGTACCACGCGGAGGTGATGGCGCTGCCCGGCGCAAAGATGTCCAGGCACGTGCCGAAGTTGCTGTACGAGGCCTTGCGGTCGGCGTTGGTGGTGGCGCCCACGGTGATGGCCTCGGGCACGCGCGCCGGCGACGTGTTGCAGGCGTTCTGCGCGATGCCGAAGATGTTGCCGTTGCCCGCCGCCACCACGAAGGTCACGCCCCGCGCAACGGCAGCCTTGACCGCGTTGTCCAGCGTGGTGTTGGCGCCGCCGCCCAGCGACAGGTTGGCCACGGCCGGGAGCACGGCGTTGTTGGCCACCCAGTCCACGCCCGCGATCACGCCGGCGGTGGTGCCGCTGCCGGCGCAGTCCAGCACGCGCACGGCCACCAGCGAAACGGCCTTGGCCACACCGTGCGTGGTGCCGCCCACCGTGCCGGCCACGTGCGTTCCGTGCCCGTTGCAGTCGTTGGCGGTGCCCCCCGCCGTCACCGCGTCAAAACCGGTTACGGCGCGGCCCACGAGCTGGGTGTGCGTCAGGCGAATGCCGGTGTCCACGATGTAGGCGCGCACGCCTACCCCGGTGGCCACGTAGCTGAAGGTGGTGCTGAGCGGCAGGTTCGCCTGGTCGATGCGGTCCAGCCCCCACGTGGCGCCGGTCTGCAGCACCGAAGCCTGCACGGGCACGTCTGCTTCCACGTACTCCACGTTGGGATTGTGGCGGATGGCGTTGAGCTGCCCGGCGTTGAGCGTGCCCGCGAAGCCGTTGACGGCCGTGGTGTAGACGTACTTGGGGGTAATGCCCAGGATGGCGGCCACGGAGCGGGGGTTGGCGCCCTCCTTTACCACGACGATGTAGCCGTTGCTGCCGTCGGTGCTCTGCGAGAGCAGCGGGGCGGCGGCGTCCGTGGCCGCGGGGCTCACGGCGTCGGTGGAGCACGCCGCCAGGGCGAGCAGGGGGAGCACGGCGAGTGACGTACGAATGCGGGTCATGGGGCTTTCCTCCAAGCGGGGTGAACGTGACCGCCGGGGCGGTCCAGGGGGGCGCTTTCGTCAGCCTTCAGGCCCCGGCGCACGGCCGGCCGCGGCCCGGTGAGGGGGCCGTCGGAAGGGAGCTCGGTGCGTGGTGAGGCGAGGTCGATACAACGCACTCGGCAGGCCATGCCGGGCCGAAGGCGGAAACACCAGTCTCGCAACGACTTGCGGCGTTTTCACAGGCTGCGCAAACCTTTTACGCTGCACTGGATTGTTTCGCCTCGCACCATTCTGGTTCAAGCGATATGATTTTGCGATGACGCAAAGGGGCTGATGATGAATGATCCACCCAGCCCACGCATCTCACCTTGCTCAGCCGATCCGCGAAGACTGGACAGATCGCGGGCGACGGGATCCCCACAGGAGCTCACCACACTCAAACGGCCTGGATGCTGAGTCCATCGACGAAGAGGAGGGATTTCTAGGCAGTATGAAAGGGAGATATCTCCGGATGAACCCGGCGGGGAGAGATGCCGGATGCGCGAGCCGCGGACAGAAAACGAAAGCGCGTTGCCTGAAACAAAGCGGCGGATTGGGAGTGCGGTGCAACTCTGCGTCGATCGCCGCGTGCGATGGATTTCACGCAGGGGGCGCAGAGGCAAAAGATGAGGACCCAGGGGAAACCCGGTGGGGACCTCTGCGTCCTGGCTTCTGTTCTCTGCGCCCTCTGCGTGAAACACGATGGGTGGATGCACACGGAACCATGGATTTCGGCACCCGGCGCGGAACGTAAAAGCGGGAGCCCCGCCGGATTGGATCCGGCGGGGCTCCCGTTTGGTGCGGTGTATCGGTGTCTCGATTCGCGCGTTGCTCGATCCAGCCGATCCCGCCAGTCCAGCTCAGTACGCCGTGAACAGCAGGCGGTTGGGCGAGCCGGCGCCGGGGCTGGTCACCTTGTTGAGCGTCGCGGCGGCGTTCAGCGCGCTGGCCACGGCGGCGGGCGACGCGGTGGGGTTCAGCGCCAGGTACTGCGCGGCCACGCCGGCCACGTGCGGCGACGCCATCGAGGTGCCGCTGATGGTGGCGCCGGCGGTGTCGGTGGTGTACCAGGCGGACATGATGCTGTTGCCCGGGGCAAAGATGTCCACGCAGGTGCCGTAGTTGGCGTACGAGGCCTTGCGGTCCGTGTTGTCGGTGGCGCTCACCGTGATGGCGGCGGGCACGCGGGCGGGCGAGTAGTTGCAGGCGGGCTGCGCCTTGCCGCCCTGGTTGCCGTTGCCGGCCGCGACCACGAAGGTGATGCCCTTGCTGATGGCGTTGTTGATGGACGCGTCCAGGGCCGTGCTGGCCCCGCCGCCCAGCGACAGGTTGGCCACCGCGGGGCGGGCCGTGCTGTTGGCCACGAAATCGACGCCGGCGATCACGCCCGCGTTGGTGCCGCTGCCGGTGCAGTCGAGCACGCGGACGGCCACCAGGCTCACGCCCTTGGCCACGCCCACCGTCGTGCCGCCCACGGTGCCGGCCACGTGCGTGCCGTGCCCGTCGCAGTCCTCCGCCGCCCCGCCGTCGATGGCGTCGAAGCCCGACGTTACGCGGCCCGTGAACTGGGTGTGCGTCATGCGGATGCCGGTGTCAACGATGTACGCCGTGACGCCCAGGCCCGAGCTGGTGTAGCTGAAGGTGGTGCTGAGCGGCAGGTTTGCCTGGTCGATGCGGTCCAGGCCCCAGGTGGCGCCCGTCTGCACCACGCTGCTCTGCACCACGGCATCCTGCTCCACGAACGCGACGTTGGGGTTGTTCTGCATGGCGCGCAGCTGGCCCGCGTTCAGCGTGGCGGCAAAGCCGTTCACGGCCGCGGTGTACACGTGGCGCGGCGACACGCCGGCGATGGCGGCCACGGAGCGGGGGTTGGCGCCGTCCTTGAGCACGACGATGTACTGGCCTTCGATGGCGTTGGCCGAGAAGAGAAGCGGGGCTTCGGCCGTGGCGGCCACGGGTCCGGCGTTCTGGTCGGCGCAGGCGGCCAGGGCGGCCAGCGAAGCGACGGCAAGCAGACTACGGTTCATCGGACAACTCCCTGAACGATGTAACGAATGGAACGGACCCGCTATGGGCAAACGTGCTTTTTGATGACACCCGTTCTCGGTGAACGGGGTCTGGTAAAGCACCCCCTGCGCCACAATTCCTTTGGGGGCCAAGTACCCCTATCCAAAGATATGTACGTTTGATAGTCCGATAATGTACCGCACCACTCCGGGCGGATGGAAACATATGTGTGCACCATTCCGGGGCGCCACGCCCCCATCCGCGCACCACGACGGCACCTGCGCCGCGTATGGAATCCCCGTCGGTGTCTCCGCCGAAAGACCCCCCACGACGGCGCCCGAACATCGGTGTAGTGGCCCAGACGGCTTCCGGTGCCGGCGCAGGCCGACAGTGTGACGTTGC
>DASQZE010000439.1:0-2002 GCA_035638875.1 Longimicrobium sp. | reverse complement strand
CTGTTGCAGTCCACCGTGGCCGCGATGGCCTTGTTGGTGCCGCGCAGCCGCACCACCGCCGCGTCGCTGCCGGGGCCGACGATCGTCCCCGTGCGCACCGTGCTGTCGTACTGCTCGTAGACCCAGCGCTTGCTCGCGATGGTCGGCGAGTCCAGCAGCCGGCGCAGCGTCCAGGTGGGATCGGCTTCCTCCGCGGCGGGCGCGAGCGTCGCGGGATCAAAGGCGCGGGCCTCCGTGATCTCCGGCGATTCTTTGCCCTGGCGGGTGTAGGTGGGGCAGGCGTCCACCAGCGGCTCCCCCGGGATGTCCACGACCACCACCCCGTTTTCGCGGACCACGTAGCGCCCCGTGTCCGTCACGTGGCCGATGGTCTCCGCGTCCAGGTCCCAGCGTCCCAGGATGGCACGAACGTCCTCCTCGCGCCCCTCCTTGGCAACGACCAGCATCCGCTCCTGCGTCTCGCTCAGCAGGATCTCGTACGGCGTCATCCCCGTTTCGCGCACGGGGACCAGGGTGATCTCGATGTCCACCCCCGTGCCGCCGCGTGCCGCCATCTCCGTGGACGACGAGACGAGCCCCGCCGCGCCCATGTCCTGGATGCCGACGATGTGGCCGCTGCGGATGAGCTCCAGCGACGCCTCCAGGAGGAGTTTTTCCGTGAAGGGGTCGCCCACCTGCACCATGGGCCGCTTGGCCTCGCTCTCCTCGCTCAGCTCGGCGGATGCGAAGGTGGCGCCGTGGATGCCGTCGCGCCCCGTCTTGCTGCCCACGGCCATGATGGGGTTGCCCACGCCGGATGCCACGCCGCGGATGAGCTCTTCCTTCTTCATCAGCCCGATGGCCATGGCGTTGACGAGCGGGTTGCCCTCGTACGCCGCGTCGAAGTACACCTCGCCGCCCACGGTGGGGATGCCCACGCAGTTGCCGTAGTCGCCGATGCCCTTTACGCACCCCGCGAACAGGTAGCGCACCCGGTCGCCCTCGGGGCCGTCGATCTCGCCGAAGCGCAGGGAGTTCAGGCAGGCGATGGGGCGCGCGCCCATGGTGAACACGTCGCGCAGGATGCCGCCCACGCCCGTGGCGGCGCCCTGGTAGGGCTCCACGGCCGAGGGGTGGTTGTGCGACTCGATCTTGAAGGCGACGGCCAGCCCCTCGCCCACGTCGATGACGCCGGCGTTCTCGCCGGGGCCCTGCAGCACCCACGGCGCCTGCGTGGGGAGCTTGCGCAGCAGCGGCTTGCTGTTTTTGTAGCCGCAGTGCTCGCTCCACATGGCGCTGAAGACGCCGAGCTCGGTGTACGTGGGCTCGCGGCCAAGGATGCCCAGGATCAGCGAGTACTCGTGCTCGCTGATCCCGTGGTCGGCCACCAGCGCGGGGGTGATCCCCGGGTCTCCGGGTCTGGGCGAAGGCATGGCTGAGATACGTGTGCAGTCGAAGTTTGGTCAGGAGTACCAAGTGCCAAGTACCAAGTGCCCAGCAACCCCGCAGGGCGCACTGGGCACTTGGCACTACGCACTTGTCACTGCCGTCCTACGGATTTCCCCGGCGGTCGTTCCGGCGGGCCCGCTCGGTGGCGGTCTGCTCGTTGGACCGGTCGCGCGTGGTCCGCTCGTTCTTGCGGTCCACGGACGTCTGCCCGCGCGTGTCCGTGGCCTCGGTGTTGGCGGCGGGCGCGGGATCGTCCGCCCCGGCCTCCACCGTGGAGAGCGGCGTGGCGTCCACGGCCGGCGCCGCCACCGTGCCCGCCTGCGGCTCCCCGCCGCCGATGACGATGGTGGGCGCCTCGCCCGGCCGCCCCTCGCGGGCCCGGACCGGCGTCCCGTCCACCGCCGCGGGGCGGCGCACCTGCGTGCGTCCCTCGTCGTCCGGCGGGGGCGGCGCGGCGCCGTCCACGCGCACCCCGCCCACGATCACCGTGCCGGCGGCCGGCTCCGCGTTCACCCGCACGGCGCTGGTGCCGTCGTCCGTGGCGCGCAGGGCGTCGTCCGCCTGCGGGCCTTGG
>DASQZE010000438.1:0-9460 GCA_035638875.1 Longimicrobium sp. | reverse complement strand
CGCCGGGGTTGCGGCGGGGCGCGGCGGCGCGGGCCGGGGCGTGCGGAGCGGCACCTCGCCGCCGCCCACCAGCCCGTTCACGTTCCGCACGTTGCTCACGCGCACCGTGTAGAGGGTGTCCGGCAGCAGCTCCGTCGCGGGCCGGGCGAAGAGCGCCTGGAACGGCAGCGGACCCGTGGGCGCGGTCGTATCCGCCCCCGCCGTGTCGCGCGCGACGGGCCGCTGTCCGGCGGCAGGACGCTGCCCCGCGACGGGGCCGGCACTGTCCGCGGCCGCGGCACCCGTGTCACGCGCGGCGGCCGGCGGCGGGCCGATGCGCACCTCCGCGATGGCCACCGCCCCCTCCGGCCCGATGAGCGACACCTGCTCCGGCGCCACGGTCTGGTCGGGATCCAGGTAGTCGTCGAAGCGGATCTCGACCCACCCGTCCGTGACGCGCGCGGAGCCCGCGACGGGCGCCGTGGTGTCATTCGGAAGGAGGGCGAAGTTTGCGGACGGCGCCTGCCCCGCCACCAGCGTCAGGGCCGCCGTGTCGCGCTGCTCGAACGCATCCACCCGGAAGTTGCGGTTGGCGTCGCGGTAGGCGATCACCTGGTACTCGCCCGCCGGCACCTGGCTGAACGTGTAGCGCCCGGCGCTGTCGCTGACGGTGCTGTACAGCAGCGAGTCGCCCAGCCGCAGGGCATCCACCCGCGCCTGGAGGGACGGCGTGCCCGTGATGCGGTCGCGCACCACGCCCGAAGCCCGCGTGTCCGGGATGGCGGGCCCCGTGCTGAACACGAGCCGGCTGGGCGTGCGGATGGCGTTGCCGAAGCGGTCCTTGAGGCCCGGCGCCACCTCCACCTGGTAGATGGTCCCCGGCTGCCACCCGCGCCGGGGCTGCACGCGGATCTCGTCGCCCTCCTTGTCCACCGCCACGGCGCCCCGCCGCGGGCTCAGCGTCACCGCCTCGTCCACGCCCTCCTCCGACAAACCCTCGTCAAAGACGAAGATGGCCGGCCCCGTCCACCCGGGGAGCACCGCGTTGGTGTCCGGGCGGGTGGCCACCAGGGCGGGTGCGATGGAATCGGTCGGCCCGCCCGTGGGCGCCTCGATGTGCGCGCAGGCGGCCGCGAGCAGCATCGCGGCCCCCGCGCCCGTCCAGCGGAGCACGCGCCTCAAGCCGCGCCCTCCAGCGCCGCCAGCTTCTCCGCCAGCTTGCCGCGCTGCTCGCGGAAGGAGACCAGCTTGTCGCGCTCGTACGCCACCACGTTCTCCGGCGCGCGCGCCACGAACGACTCGTTGGACAGCTTCTTTTCCCCCCCTGCGATCTGCCCGTCGATGCGCCCGATCTCCTCGCGCAGCCGGGCCCGCTCGCGGTCCAGGTCGATGACGCCCGCCAGGGGGATGAACACCTCCGTCCCCGAGCGCAGCACCGCGCTGGCGCCGATCTCGCCGTTGGCCCCGGCGAAGGTCAATTCCTCCACCCGCGCCAGGTCGCGGAGGGCGCGGCGGCTGGCCTCCATCATCGCCACGGCCTCGTCGCTGCCGGCGATGCGGACGGGGACGCGCGCGGCGGGCTGGATGCCATACTCCGAGCGGATGCCCCGCACGGCGCCGATCACCGCCTGCAGTTCCTCGATCCCCCGCTCCGCCGCCTCGTCCGTCCACTCCGCGCGGGCCTCCGGCCAGCGCGCCACGATCAGCGCCTCGCCCGCGCCCGCCGCGCGCGGCAGCTTTTGCCACACCGTCTCGGTGATGAACGGCATGATGGGGTGCAGCAGGCGGAGCGCCGTGTCCAGCGCTTCGGCCAGCGTGGCCTGCGCGGCCCGGCGGCTGTCGTCGCCCATGTCGCCGCGCAGGCGGGGCTTCACCAGCTCCAGGTACCAGTCCGCCAGCTCGCCCCAGAAGAACTCGTACCCGCGCAGCGCCGCGTCCTGCAGGCGGAACCGCTCCAGCGCCTCCGTGACCTCGCGGATGGCGTTCGTGGCCCGCGACAGGATCCAGCGGTCCATGGGCTCCAGCGAATCGCGCACCTCGTCCACGGGGATGCGCGGGTCGTCGCCCAGGTTCATAAGGGCGAAGCGGCCGGCGTTCCACAGCTTGTTGGCAAAGTTGCGCCCCGGGCCGAACGTCTCTTCCAGGTTCTCGTAGTTGAGATACTGGTCCGTGGCCGCGCCGCTGCCGCTGATGACCGTGTAGCGCAGCGCATCGGCCCCGTACCGCTCCTTCACCACGAGCGGATCGATGCCGTTGCCCAGCGACTTGCTCATCTTGCGCCCCAGGTGGTCGCGCACGGTGCCCGTGAAGTACACGTCGGTGAACGGGATCTCGCCGCGGAACTCGATGCCCGCCATCACCATCCGCGCCACCCAGAAGAACAGGATCTCCGGCGCCGTCACCAGCGAATGGCCGGGGTAAAAGGCGCGCAGGTCATCCGTCTCCGCCGGCCAGCCCATGGTGCTGAACGGCCACAGCCACGAGCTGAACCAGGTGTCCAGCACGTCCGGGTCCTGCTCCAGGTTCGTTCCCTCGCACTTCGGACAGCTCGTGGGCGCCTCGCGGGCCACGATGGTCTCCGCGCATGCTTCCGCCTGGCAGTACCACACGGGGATGCGGTGCCCCCACCAGAGCTGCCGGCTGATGCACCAGTCCCGGATGTTCTCCATCCAGTGCTCGTAGATCTTGCCGAAGCGCTCGGGCTGAAAGCGCAGGTCGCCGTCGCGCCACGCCTGCAGGGCCGGCTCGGCCAGCGGCTTCATCCGCACGAACCACTGCTCGCTCAGCCGCGGCTCCACCACCGTGTCGCAGCGGTAGCAGTGGGGCACGGCGTGCGCGTGCTCCTCGGTTTTTTCCAGCAGCCCCAGCTGCTCGAACGCCGCCACCACGGCGCGGCGCGCCTCGAAGCGGTCCATCCCGCGGAACGCCTCGGGCGCGGCGTCGTTCATCACGGCGTCGGGCGTCATCACGTTCAGCGAGGCCAGCCCCGTGCGCTGCGCCACGTCGAAGTCGTTGGGATCGTGCGCCGGCGTCATCTTGACCGCGCCCGAGCCGAACTCCGGGTCCACGTAGTCGTCGGCCACGATGGGAATGCGGCGGCCGGCCAGCGGCAGGTCGATCTCCCGGCCCACCAGCGCCGCGTAGCGCTCGTCGCCGGGGTGCACGGCCACGCCGGTGTCGCCCAGCATGGTCTCCGGGCGCGTGGTGGCCACGACGAGATAGGGACGGCCGTCCGGCAGGCGCGGCAGGCCCGGCGCGTCCACGCCCTCGGCGAGCGGATAGCGCAGGTGATACAAGCGGCCCGGCGTCTCCTTGGCCTCCGCCTCCTCGTCGCTGAGCGCGGTCAGGCAGCGCGGGCACCAGTTGATGATGCGGTTGCCGCGGTAGACGAGCCCCTTTTCGTGCAGGCGCACGAAGACCTCGCGCACGGCCGCGGAAAGCTCCGGGTCCAGCGTGAAGCGCGTGCGGCTCCAGTCCAGCGAGCAGCCGATGGCGCGCAGCTGCGTGAGGATCTTGCCGCCCGTCTCGTCCACGAACTCCCACACCCGCTTGACGAACGCCTCGCGGCCCAGGTCGTAGCGCGTGTGGCCTTCCTTGGCCAGGATGCGCTCCACCACGTTCTGCGTGGCGATGCCGGCGTGGTCCGTGCCCGGCATCCACAGCGCCTCGCGGCCCGTCATGCGGCGGTAGCGGACGAAGGCGTCCTGCACCGTGTTGTTGAGCCCGTGCCCCATGTGCAGCACGGCCGTCACGTTGGGCGGCGGAATGACGATGACGTACGGCTCGCGCGTGCTGTGCGCGTCCGCGCGAAAGTAGCCCTGCTCTTCCCACCAGCGGTAGAGCGGGTCTTCGTTTTCCTGCGGGTTGTACTGCGGCGGAAGCGGCTCGGACATCCGTCTATCTCCCCGAATCGGGACGCGTGGCGGCAGTCCCGGTCGCATGTGCGAAAGCGCGGAACCTACCCCAAGGTATAAGGTCGGTCAAGCGGATTTCGGTACGGCGGGGGCAGGGGCGCGGGGCTGGGGATCGGTGACGGCGGGAACGGCGGGTTACAGGGGACGGGTTACAGGGGACAGCCTGCAACGGCGGGGGATGCACGGGATGATTGCCGCCGCGCGGCCGGGCCCCGTCCCCGGCGATTGAAATCGCGGCACCAAAAACGTGATGCCGGCCTTCGCCGGCGGGTCCGGCGTGGGTGGATTGCCGTGTGGATCTGCAGAGATGAGGCGGCAGGTCTGCCGCCGGGCGCGGCCGGGTGCCCCGACCAGCCCCTCCAGCCCCTCCCAGATGAAGTCGACCGCCAACCCTGCCACCCCCGCCCCGGCCACCACCACGTCCATCCGCTCGTCGCTCATCGGCTCGCCTCCCGGTTCGGCGGATGGCCGGGGCAAGATGTGCGCGCGGAGGCGGATCATGTTCCGGTAGGTGGGAAGTATCGGGTTCCGTGCGTGGGGGAGGTGCGGAAGCGCGCAACTCGTCCGGGAGCGAATAAATTCGCGGCACAACATCACGCTGTCCGCCTCCGCGGACACCACGGACGCGGAAAGCCCCGCGACCGGCGCCGGGGGTTTCTCCAGAACCATGCAAAGGAGCACTCACGCCGCCGGGGTACGAGCCGTCGGCGAAGGCCGACATTGCGGTTTCATTGCCGCGAATTCATTCGCCGGGGGGCCTGGAGCCTGGCCCTCGTGCAGGTACCCAGCTACCGGCGCGGGCCCCTCCTGACGAAATCCAGCAAAGGAGCACTCACGCCGCCGGGGTACGAGCCGTCGGCGAAGGCCGACATCACGTTTTCGGTGCCGCGACTTCAGTCGCCGGGTGTGGGGCGCCGCCACCGTGCCCATCACCCATCACCCATCACCCATCACCCATCACCTCGGCCGTTCGCCGGCAGGCGCACCAGGCGCCGCGCCTCGGTGACGGTGCCGCGGACGGCGGCGATCCAGGGCTCCGGAAAGAGGGACGGGTCCTCCGCCCACCCGGCGACGCTCTCCACGGCCCGGCCGATCCCCGCGGCCTCGTCCGCGACGGCGGAAACCAGGATGGAGCCCATCCCCGGCAGCCGCGCCGTCCACTCGGGCCCCGCGCGCTCGTCGAAGGCCGCGGAGAGCGCCGCGAACTCGCGCTCCGTCACCTGCTCGCGGCGCAGGGCGCGGAGAAACAGCGCGGCCTCCAGCAGCGGCTGGCAGCGGTCCGTGTTGAACGTCAGGCGCAGCAGCTCGCGGTGCAGGAACTCCAGGTGCCGCTCCAGCAGCCACCGCGGCACCCCGCGCGCCGAGAGCACCGTGCCCAGCCACAGCACCTGCCGCCGCACGTAGTCGCGCTCGCCCTGGCACAGCGTCGCCAGCCACGCGCCGTCGCTCGCCCCGAACATCCGCGCCCGATCGCCGAACCGCTCGCGGTAGTACGGATACTCCCGCAGCGACGTCTCGGCCGCGCGCGCGGATGCCTCGATCTCCTCCGGATCGGATGTCACGACGTGCAGGCCGGCGAGTGGGTTGATGGTATCCGCGTAGGTCGGCGTCATGGGACCGGAGAGCGAGCGAGGATTCGCGTCGGAGACTCGGTGGGCACTCCGCGGATGCGCAAGTTTCGCGCGCGGGGCACGAACGGACACCGGCCCCGAACGGAGGGTCCGGGGCCGGTTACGTGGATGCGCCGTGGCGCGGATACGGGACCGCGGGTACCGTCCGCCCAAGGGGGCAGTGAGGTCGGGGCATCCTCGTCATGGCCCGTCGTCCACCGCGGTCACACCTCCTGGATGCGGATCTCCGACCGGGGGACGGTATCGAGCACGTACAGCGCATCCAGCAGCCGCGTGCGCAGCGTCCCGGGCCCGATGGCGCCCGACGCCGCCATCTCCCCCGCCAGCCCGAAGATGGCCAGCGCGTAGGCCGCGGCCAGCAGCGGGTCCGGCTCCACGGCCAGGAACGCGCCCGTCACGCCGGTCAGGGCGCATCCCAGCGCCGTGACGCGCGTCATCATCTCGTGCCCGTGGCGCACGGCCAGGGTGCGCACGCCGTCCGTCACGTAATCCACCTCGCCCGTCACCGCCACGACGCAGCCGAGGCCCCGCGCCAGCTCCCGCGCGATGCCGCTGGCCTCGTCCGCGGTGCGCGTGCTGTCCACGCCCTTGGTGCCGCCCACCTCGCCCGCCAGGCTCAGGATCTCGGACGCGTTGCCGCGCACCACGCTGGGCTTGCGGCCGGCCAGGTCGCGGGCCACGCCCGTGCGGTAGGCCGTGGCCCCGGCGCCCACGGGATCCAGCACCCACGGCTTGCCCAGCGCCACGGCCCGCTCCGCCGCGCGCTCCATGGCCGCCACCCACGCCGGCGACAGCGTGCCGATGTTGATCACCAGCGCGGAGGCGATGCCGACGAAGTCTTCCACCTCCTCGTTGGCGTGCACCATGGCCGGCGACGCGCCGATGGCGAGCAGCGCGTTGGCCGTGACGTCCATCGCCACGTAGTTGGTGATGCAGTGCACCAGCGGGCCGGCCTGGCGCAGGCGCTGCAGCGCGCCCCAGGCATCGAATCGGTCGGTCACGGCTCGAATCATCTCACCCGGGGAAAACAAGAGGGTCGCCCCACACCCTGCGGCGGAGCGACCCAAATTGCGTTCCCCGGACGCGATCGGAAAGACCGCTCCCCTTCCCCGGAGGAGTACCGCTGAATTGCGCCAATCTGTACCAATCCCGCACAGCACCTCGATTCCGCCGCCGTTCGACGCATCCGCCGACGCGCAATCAACCCCCGTGCGAGATGGCGGCGCCGCTCAGGGCAATCCCCGTCACCACGGCGGCGGATGCGAGGGCGGCGGCGAGTGCGACCCACCCGCGCACGCCGTCCAGCCGGCGGTGCCACGCGAGCCGCAGCCCCGCCGCGCCCAGCAGCAGCCAGACGCCCGCCGCGCCCCACTGCTGGTGCGCCTCCAGCCGCGGATCCACGGGGGACACACGGCCCAGGGCGGCGGAGAGTGCGCCGCCGCCCGTGAGGAACGCCAGGAACGCGCACGCGCCGCCGGCCATGAGCAGCACGCCGGCCAACGCGCGCGTCCGCTCGCTGCGCAGCACGGCGCCGCCCAGGTCCGCCGCCGCACCAACCACCAGCAGCGCGACGGGAAAGTGCACGACGAACAGGTGCAGCGGCATCACGCGGCCGTGGCCGCCTGCAGCAGCCCGCGCGCGAGCGCAAAGCGGACGAGCTCGCTTCGGTGGTGCAAATTCAGCTTGTCCATAATCGCTGGCGGTAGGTTTCCACCGTCTTGTGGCTCAGGTGCAGCCGGTCGCCGATCTCCATGGAGCTGTAGCCACCGGCCGTGAGCGTGAGCACCTCGCGCTCGCGGGGGCTCAGCAGGTGCACGGGATCGTCCTGCGCGTGCGCGCCGCGCGGCGTCCGCAGCGCGTGCGTGAGCACCGTGGCTGCGCCAGGATACAGGAATACGTCGCCGCGCGCCACCACGCGGAGCGCCTCTACCAGGTCCGTGCCGGCGCTGTGCTTGGTGACATAGCCGCTGCCGCCCGCCTAAGAAGTGCGTTAGTGCGTTAGTGCGTCAGTGCGGACGGCATGTACGATGTGACGCGGTTTGCCTGCGTTTTGTCCGCGGAGGCGGACAGCGTGAAGTTGTAGCCGCGAATTTTTTCGCTCCTGCCGCGCCGCATGCCCCGCTCCGCCTCATCCGCCTCTCTGCCCCATCCACCTCCTCCGCCTCATATTCCCGACGCGCCCGATACGTCTGATGCGCCCGGTACCCGCAACGAAAATCACCCCCGGACCGAAGCCCGGGGGTGATGCGGTTTCGATCGTCCAGCCTGCCGCGCGTCAGTGCAGGTGCGCGGCGGCGCGGCCCCAGCGGATGGGGCGGACCAGCGCGGTGCGGATCTGGTGGTAGCGGTCCACCGTACGCTGCACCTCAAAGCGGGCCAGCGCGGCCGGCACACGCAGCGGGCTGATCACGAGAAACCGGCCGTCCGGCTGCCGGTCCAGCAGAAAGGTACCGGCATCCAGCCGCAGCACCACCAGGTGCTCCGCGCGGTTGGCAAGGACCCAGAGCCGCGCCGTCCAGCCGGCCACGGTCAGCACCAGCGCGAGCACGAATGCAGACGTCATCTCATCCTCCTTGGGGCTGAGGCTTTCCAGCACTCTTGGTACGCTTGTGTAGCCAACTCCGTGCCGCCCGGCGTACACCGGCGCAAGGGATTTTCCCGCATCCACTTGCGGATTTTCGCCTCCCGGGACCGGGCTCCCGGAGCAGGACACGGGTGCCCGCGGGCGAACCTGGAGAGGACAGGCGGTGTACCCGGATGCGTACGGCGCCGGGAGACCGTGCCCCCTCACCCTGACAACGAACCAGCGCGATGAAGTCGAACGTCTTCCCCCGCCGGCTGGCCCTGCTGCTGGCGCTGACCCTGACCGCCGCCTGCAACCGCGCGGGCGGGGCCGAGACGGCGCCGCAATCCGACACGCAGGCCGGGGCGCCGGCGCCCCAGGCGACACAGGCCGCCGCCCAGCCCGCCAAGGGGCCGCCCCTGCGCATGGTCGTCTACAAGACGCCCACCTGCGGATGCTGCCGCGCCTGGGTAGACCACGTGAAGGCGGCCGGGTTCCAGGTCGAGGTGCAGGACATGCCCGACGTGACGCCCGTCAAGAACGAGCATGGCGTGCCACAGCACCTGGGCTCGTGCCACACCGCGCTGGTTGACGGCTACGTGATCGAGGGCCACGTCCCCGCCGACGTCATCCGCCGCCTGCTGAGCGAGCGGCCGCAGGTGGCCGGAATCGCCGTTCCCGGGATGCCGGCCGGCTCGCCCGGGATGGAGATGGGCGACCGCAAGGACCCGTACGACATCATCGCCTTTGCCCGCGACGGCAAGGTCTCCGTCTTCGAATCGCGCTGACCGATTTTGGTTGATGGGCATCCGATGATCCACATCGGCTGATTGGCATCGGCGTGATCAGCGCCGGCCAGTCGGTTGGATAGACGGACGAGACGCGGGGCGGAATGATTTCCGCCTCGCGTCTTTTTCCGAGCCCATCGGCCGGATCTCGGATTCCTTCGTGCATTCCTGCGAGGAAGAAAGTCACTCGGAGGACGCGGAGACAAAACAGGGAGGACGCGGAGACAAAGGAGGGGGTTTCTCCGCGTCCTCTCTTCCAATCCTCCGCGTCCTCCGCGTGATGCTTCCTTGTGAATGCACAGGACCGAGGGGCCTCGCATCATCCGTCCAGGCGCCCCGCTTCTTTCTCTCCCGCGCGCCGGGTGATAGGCTCACGCGCGTCCGGCAGTGAACTTCGGCGGGCGGGGATGGTACTTGCAGGCCGAGCGCCCGTCGGACGGGCCAGAGCAACCCATTGCAGCGAAATGACCTCCATGCTTCTGAACCGTAGATCGCAGACACGCGCCGCGGCCGCCGCGCTCGCGTGCGCGGCCGCGCTGGGTGCGTGCGCGCCGGCGGCCAGCGCGCCCGCGGCACAGGCAGGCA
>DASQZE010000437.1:0-9175 GCA_035638875.1 Longimicrobium sp. | reverse complement strand
CTATTCCATGATTGATTGTGCATTCATGCTTCAAAGAAGCTCTCACACAGGGGAACAGGGGTCACGGGGAGCAGTTCCAGTCTCCTCTTTCCTTCGTAATCTCCGTCTCCCCCGTGTGCGGCAGCGGTAACCCCTCGTATGCACAACCATCGTGCGATCCGGTAGGGGACCCGGTTCCCCGATGGCTCGTGCACGTTTGCCGCTCCGAGGGCCTCACACGGAGGGAGCGCACCGTTTGTTCCCCGTGCCCCCTGTGGCCTCCGTGTGAGACAGCAGTTGAGATCCAGGTGCACGATCGATTGCGAGATTCGGCAGAATTCAAGCCGGTGTATGCCGGAAATCCTCCGCCGTTCCGACGTCCCGTCAGCGGATCCACTGGTTCAGGGCGGCGACCTCCTGGTCCACTCTTCTCGCCTGTGCCCGGTTCCAGCCCTCCATGGCCTCGTTGTGCTTGCCCACCAGCTCCTGGGCCCGGCGGATGTCCTCCTCGCGCTCGTACAGCAGCTCGGTGCCCCCGGCGTGCCGCACCCGCGGATCCATGCTCGCGAAGTGCCGATGCATCTGCAGCATCGCATTTGCCAGCGGTGCCTGGGCCGGCGCCACGGCCCCGAAACCGGCCGGGAGAATGCTGCTGATTTCGCCGGCGGGGATGCCCGACTCCCGCGCCAGCGCCGCGGTGCGCTCCTGCAGCCATGCCGCGGACGACCGGTCGATCTCCGCGATGGCCGCGACACGCCCTTCCAGGTACTTGCCCACCTCGGGGTAGGCGCGCGCGCTCCCCTGGTAGCGCGCCGTTCCCCACGGCGCCGGCGGCGTGTCGCTCCGGGCACCGTGCCGCATCATCACCCCACGCTCCCACACGTGGCGGTCCACCAGGATCCGGTTGATGACCCACAGCCGCTTCGCCCGGTCCGAGGTGGGTGCCGGCCGCGCAGCGCTGTCGGGCACCTGGGCCGTCGCGGTCGTGTCCCGCATCCACGCGAGCACCGCGCGCAGCTGCTCCCGCTCCCGTACCATCTCCTCTTCCGCCAGAGCGCCCTGGTCGATCTCGGTGGACATCCGGTAGAAGAAGGTCGTGACGAGCACGCCCCCCACCACCAGGATCACCCAGGCGAGGGCAGTCCCCCAGCGGAAGCCGTTCGGCTCCTCCGGCGGGCGGGACGGCGCGGGCCGGTACGCCACGGGCGGGGCGACCGGCGCATCCACGGGCGCGGGCGCAGGGGCCAGCCTCTCCGTGCACTGGGGACAAGGGCGATTGGCGGGCACGACGGTGCCGCACTGGGGGCAGGATTTAAGGGACATCGACGGGGAGATGATCGGCGAAACGGCGACAAGAAAGGAAACCGCGACAAACATGCAACGCCGGCCGGTGGATGAAAAGGCGCCAATCGGGAAACAGGAGGCACGTGGGGATGGTGGGAATCCCCCCGTGCCTCCTGTTGCATGGAGGAACGATGTCGCCCACCTGGCACCGTTCTCCGACGGTGCTCACGGGGATATCTCGGCCGGCGCCCCTGGCTGGATCGAATCCGGGCGACCGGAAAACAGAGGAAGGAGGAGGCCGGTGCCCGGGCCCCTCCTTCCTCCGTCGGCTCTGCCGCCTTGCGTGGAGCCGTTTCCCTTCTCCGCGTCCTCCGCGTCTCCGCGTGAGACCCTGCCGTTACCGCGCGGAAGCCAGCTCGCGGAGCACGCCCGCGAGCATGCGGACCTTGGCGCCGTCACGAGAAGCCGCGGCCTCGCCATCCAGCTGCGTGGCGATGCGCATCAGGGCAGTGCGCCGCTGCGCGCCGCGCATCCGCTCCGCCGCCTCGACCTCCTGCTGCAGGCGGACCATGCGGTTGGGGCCCAGGCCGCGGCTGCGCACCAGCTGGTCCACGTACGCCTTCGCGACAGAGAAGTGCGCCGGCCAGGTCACCCGCTGCTGGTGCTGCGGGTTCCACTCCGTCATCCGCACCAGGCTGGCCGCGTCGATCTCGTTCTGCGTGAGGTGCGCGCTGGGCGTCAGGCGAAACACGTCGAACCCGCGGCCGATCTCCGAGCCGTAGATGCGGCCGTTGTACCAGTAGGCCGACCAGAAGCCGCCCACGGACAGCTCGCTCGCGTTCATGGGCCCGCGGTCGAAGTACGCGAGCTCCACCGGCCTGGCCGGATCGGTGAAGTCGAAGACGGAGATGCCGCCCTGGTACCACGCCTGCGCCATGATGTCGCGGCCGGGCACGGGCACCAGCGACCCATTGTGGGCCACGCAGTTCTCCTGCGCCGTCTGCGGGGCCGGCAGCTTGTAGTAGCCGGCGTGCCGCAGGTCGTGCCCCTGCACGGTAAACAGGGCGTTGGCGCCCCACTCCCGGCGGTCCGTCGCCTGACAGCGGGCCGCGCTGCCGCCGCCCCACTCGTCCGTGTACAGCACCGTGGTGCCCGCGTTGTTGAACGTGGCCGAGTGCCAGTACGCGAAGTTAGGGTCCACCACCTCGTCCACGCGCACCGGGTTGGCCGGGTCGCGGATGTCCAGCAGGATGCCGTTGCCCGAGCACGCCCCCGCCGCCAGCCCGATCTCGGGATAGGCGGTGATGTCGTGGCACTGGTTGGTCACGTTGGTGCTCTGCGTGCCCTCGCCGTGCCGGCCGCCGGCCCAAAGCCCCGCGATGTTGCCCTGCGCGTCGGCGAACAGGCGCGGCGCGTTGACGATGCGCGCCTGCTGCGGCGCGGCCAGCGGCACCTCGATGATCTCGATGCGGAAGAACGACGTGTTGGGATCCTCCGCCGGCGGCCGGTTGGAGCACCCCGCCAGCTCCGAGCCCGAGCGCACGCGCGACGTGCCCTGCACGTAGACGTACACGCGCGAGGGGTCGCGCGGGTTGGGCACCAGCGTGTGCGTGTGCGAGCCGCGGCACGTCTGCACGGCGCCCACCAGGCGGGGGCGGTCCAGGTTGCTGATGTCGAAGATGCGCACGCCGCGGAACCGCTCCGTGCTCACCGAGTCCGCCACCCCGTTCGCGGTGCAGTCCAGCCGGCCGCGCGTTTCTTCTACCGAGAGGAAGACGAGGTTGCGGTACACGGACACGTCGCCCTGGCCGCCGGCGCAGGGAACGGACGCGCGCAGCCGCGGATTGGAGGGGTTGGAGATGTCGTAGACGAGGAACCCGTTGTAGTTCCCCATGAACACGTGGTTGCCCTGGAATGCCAGGTCCGTGTTGGAGAACCCGAAGTCCGCCTCCGGGTCCGTGGCAAAGAAGCCCGCCGGCCGCGCCTGGTGGGAGATCACCTCCATGTTCCAGGCCGCCTGGGCGGCATCCTGCGTCCCCGCGCGCAGCCCCACGCGCGCGTCCTGCGCACCGGCCGGCGCCACCGCCGCGCCCAGCGCCGCGGCCGCCACGGCCAGCCGCCCCATCCCCTGCCGAAGGGTCGTCATCTGCGTCTTCATGCTGCGTGTGCTGAAAAGTGAATGCTCCGTCCCCGTGAACCTCGCGTCAGCGCGGGCGTGCCCCGCCCAGGGGACCCTGCTGCATGGCGCGCATGCGGTCGATCTCCATCCGCTGGTCGGCATCCACCTCGCTGGCGATGGAGTAGATCTCCGACGCCTGCCCCCCGCCCTGGCTGCCGAACAGCGCCTCCACCATCACCAGCGCGCCCTCGTGGTGGCGGATCATCAGCTCCAGGAACAGCGCGTCGAACGCCGGGCCGTACGACTGCGCCAGCCGCTCCATCTGCTCCGGCGTGGCCATCCCCGGCATCCCCGCGTGCGCATCTCCGCCGCCGTGGTGGGCATGATGGGCATCCGCCGAGTCCGCCGCCAGGCCGCGCACCTGCAGCCAGCGCTGCATCCGGGCCATCTCGCTGCGCTGTGACACGTCGATACGCTCGGCGATCAGCCGCACGTCGCCGCGGGCGTCGCGGCCGTGCACCAGGCCCGTCATCTCCAGCGCCTGCGCGTGGTGCGCGAGCATGCCCTGGATGAACCGCACGTCGGCGTCCGTGTGCGCCGGCGTCTGCGCCGTGCTCGTGTGGGTCGTGTGCGTGTGCCCCTGCGCGGCGGCGGCGCCCGGCGATGCGGACGCGAGCACCGCGGCCAGTCCGGCGGCCGTGATCCAGCGTGGCTTCATGCGATGCAATTCTCCGTATATTCCCGCCGGCCCGCGCCTGGACGGCGAACGCGTCCGCGGAGCCTGCAACAATGGGTTTCCCGCATCCCCGCGGCAAGCCTCATTTTCAGCCACGAAGCGGATTTGTAGCGTCGGCGGCTGTCCGGGCCGGGCGCGCGGGGCGACCGAATGCGAACCGACGGGATGCGCGACGCGAGCCGATATCAACCCCGCCGAAGTCATTGTGTTCCAGCAGGTTGAGGGCATTCCAATCCACCTGGGATGAGACCGGCTGGCATCGGGCGATCGGATCCTGTTCCCGCGTGGGATTCCGTGCGTTCAGGGCGGATTCCATCGATCGTTCCACGGCCGGTGGATCGGGCGATCGGGATTCTTGCGGCGGCGACATCCGGTGGGGATACTGTCCATCCTGCGGTTCGCATCCCCCGAACCTTCGTCCGCGCGGGGCCAGATGGGATGAGGCATGCCCCCGCCCCCGGCGACTGAAGTCGCGGCACCGGAAACGTGATGTCGGCCTTCGCCGACGGGTCCGGCACGGGCAAGTGCCGTGTGATACACTGTGTCCCGGCGGCGTGTCCGTCGCGCTCGAACTGCGTGTCGGGGAGGCAGTTCTCCCCCTCTCCCGCGCAGTTTGCGGGCAAGGGGGTCGGGAGGTGAGGGGTCCCCCGCAGCGGGCGCCGTAAAAGTCCGCCCCACCAAACCTCCGCCGCCGCGCCGGAAGCAGTCTCACCTCCCCCAGGTTTTATTGGGGGAGGTCGCGAGGAACGAGCGGGTGGGGGCGCCGCCGGAGGTTCGCCCCCGCGCGCGATCCGTATGCCTCGATCCGTCAATGCAAAACGGCCGGCGACCCTCCCTCGGATCGCCGGCCGTCCTGCGTCAGCCGTCCTGCATCAGCCGTCCTGCGTCAGCCGATCTCCATCAGCCGACCCGCATCCCCCCCATCCGCATCCTGCCGGTCAGGCCTGGACCTTCGGATCCTCCACCAGGCCGTTCCACCGCGACTCCCAGTCGGTGCGCAGCGCGTCGAACGCGGCCTCGTCCATCCCGTAGGCGCTCACGGTCACGGACACCTTCGCCGGTTCGGCGGACTCCAGCGGCTGGGGCGACAGGACGCTCACCAGGTCCACGCCGTCCGCGGCCGGCGCCACGGCGCGCTGGTGCCGGCTTGCCTGCCAGGACTCGCCCGGCGCGGCGGCATCCAGCGCGGCCACCACCGCCGGCGCGGGCGCCGTGCCGGTGAGGTACAGCGTGCGCCGGTCCTGCCCCGCGCGCCGCTCCAGGTAGTACTTGAGCTGGTGGAAGAACGTGCGCCAGCCCTCCTCCATCCCGTCGTAGAGGTCGTCCCACTTGGCGTCCGCCAGCCCGCCCGCCCACACCAGCCGCACCACGCTCCGCGACCCGTCGGGCACGATGTCCAGCGTCCCCATCCCCGGGAACTCCAGCCGCTGCGGCGGGAGCTGGGTGGTGTCGTTCAGAAAGATGAACTTGATCTCCTCCTCCAGCCCCGGATACTCCCACCCGAACCAGCGCCGGAGCTCGGCCGGTTCGCTCACGGCGCGCCACACGGCGTCCTGCGGCGCGTCGATGGTCACCTCCATGATGAACGGCTTCATCTCCGGCATCGGCGCGTGGTGGCTCTCGGGGAGCGTGATCTCGGATTCCATCAGCCGTTCTCCTTGGGTTTGGGGGCTGGATGCCCGCCCGCGATCACGCGAAAGCGGCGGCGGGCGTTGGGTGAATCGTACTTCCGGGCGAGCTCGGCGATGCGGTCGGCGAGCTCGTTGGCGAATCGTTCGATGTCGGCTGGGGTCTCGAAGGCCACGTCGGCCTCGATGGCGAAGGTCACCAGCCGCTTGCCCGCCGCCTGCGCCTTTTCGCGCATCTCGGCCACGTGGCCCACCGTGCGCGCGGCGGCGGCGATGAGCATGTCCGAGGCGAAGCGGTCCTGCGTGGCCGTGGCCAGGTCGCCCACCACCTCGGGGTCCACCAGCACGGCCCGCGCGGTCGCCCGCACCACGCGCTCGGTGAATCCGCGGCGGGGGCGCTCCTCCACCAGC
This sequence comes from Longimicrobium sp., assembly GCA_035638875.1. Lineage (GTDB taxonomy): Bacteria > Gemmatimonadota > Gemmatimonadetes > Longimicrobiales > Longimicrobiaceae > Longimicrobium. Next base: position 3,018 of record DASQZE010000437.1, on the reverse strand, counting down.
TCCACCAGCCCCGCCTTTTCCAGCTCGCGCAGGTGGTAGTTGATGGCCTGCCGCGTTTCGCCGATGACGGGGGCCAGCGTGGCCGCGGAGCCGGGCTCGCGCAGCGCCTCCAGTACCTGCCGGCGCACCGGCGTCAGCCCGCCCCGCAGCCGTTCCCTGCCCCGGACGACGTCCACGCTGTTCATGCGGATGATTCTAGAATAGAAAAACGTATTTGTCAATTGGAAAGCACGAGCGGAAATACTTGATCAATCAGTCGATCCGCCGATAGCATCGTTGCGGCAGATGAAAACCGGAGCGGGGAGAGCCGGGAGAGCCGGGAGAGCCGGGAGCGGTGAGGCCCGGGAGCGGGGAGGCCCGGGAGCGAATAAATTCGCGGCTACAACTTCACACTGTCGGCCTCCGCCGACACCGGCACGGGCGAGATCGGGCCGGTGGCGGCCCTCATCGAGGCGCAGGAGGGATGGCTGGATGAGACCTGAATCGAGGAGCAGATGACGAACCCGTTCGACCTCGATGCGTATCTGCGGCGCATCGGCTACGAGGGCGACCGCGCGCCGACGCTGGATACGCTGCGGAGCATCCACCAGCTGCACGCGCAGGGAATCGCGTTCGAGAACCTGGATCCCCTGCTCCGCCGGCCGGTGCGCGTGGACGCGGAGTGGGTGCAGGAAAAGCTCGTGCACGGCGCGCGCGGTGGATGGTGCTTCGAGCAGAACGCGCTGCTGCGGCACGCGCTGGCGGCGCTCGGCTTTCGCACGACGGGGCTCGCCGCGCGCATCCTGTGGAACCTGCCGGAGGGCGCCCTCCTGGCGCGCGGGCACATGCTCATGCTGGTGCACGTCGGCGGCCAGCGGTACGTGGCGGACGTGGGCTTCGGCGGGCTGACGCTCACGGCGCCGCTGCGGCTGGTGGCGGACGTGGAGCAGCCCACGCCTCACGAGACATTCCGGCTGGTGGCGCTGGGGGATGGATACGTGATGCAGGCACGCGTCGGCGAGGAGTGGAAGCCGCTGTACCGCTTTACCCTGGACGAGGCGCATCCGCCGGACTACGAGGTGAGCAGCTGGTACCTGTCCACGCATCCGCGATCGCACTTCCTGACCGGGCTGATGGTCGCGCGCCCCGCGCCGGACGGCCGCCACGCGCTGCGCAACACGACGCTCACCACGCACCACCGCGACGGACGCACGGAGCGCCGCACCCTCGCCAGCGCCGCCGAGCTCCGCGAGGTGCTGCACGCCACGTTCGGCATCACGGCGCCGGACGAGCTGGAAGACGCGTTCGAGATGCTGCGCGCGGCGGGGTGAGCGGACGGCGGGAGAGCGGGTTCCGGGCGGAGGCGGAGCGCCCCCCATCCCCCGCCCCTTCCCCCATAAACCCCATGGGGGAAGGGGGAGCAAACCCAGCATCAGCGCCCGCAAAGCGAGGGGCCGGCCTCCGTCGCCGAAGGCCGGCCCCTCGGTGTGCATGGTAGATCCTTCGGTCGCGCCAGGGCTTTGTTCACCATCGGGTTGCGCGAGGGCGCTCCCTCAGGAAATCAAGCGCGGCGAGAGTCCTGCGCGGCATAGGCCGGATTGCCCATCCCGGGCACATCCGCCGGCAAGCGTGCACGCACTCTCCCGTGCAGTCCGCGCCGGCGGACTTCGCGAATTTCCAGCGGCGAATTCATTCGCTCCGGACGGGACTCGGGGATTTCGCACGAACCTGGACGGGATCCATCCACGATCGCCATCCGCCATCCGCCATCCGCCAATCCGTATTCCCCTCCCCGCCTTCCCCCCGCCCTACCCCTCCGCCGGATACTTGGCCGCGAGCTTCCGCACGGTGGTGATGTTCCGGTTCGTGGACGGCAGCTTGCCGATCGCCCGGGTGATCATCGGCCCGGTCACCAGCGACTCGCTGATCTTCTTGCGGGCCAGCCAGTAATACTCGCGGCCGTGCGCGTGGAACTCGTCCACCTCCGTCCGCAGCGACTCCAGCCGCTTCACCGCCTCGTCCGACAGCGGCTCGTATACGAAGTTCACGTACATCGTGACCCCGTCCGCATCGTCGCCGAAGGGACGGTACTTTGTGACGGCGTCCAGCTCCGCGGGGGTCCGGATGAACGTCTCCACTTCGTATCCCAGCCCCTCCTTGAGCCCGGCCTCGATGCGCTCCTCCAGGGCGCGCGTATTCTGGGCGGGCGCCGTGAAGATGACGTTGCCGCTGGCGATGAACGACTCCACGTCCGCGAAGCCCATCTCCTCGAAGAGCGTGCGGAGCGCATCCATCTTGACCAGGCGCTTGCCCACGTTGATGGCGCGGAGAAACGCGATGTAGCGCTGCGGTGCGGATTTGCGCGGCATGGGCCCTGGATGGCGTGATGGGGAAGAAATCAACCGCGGCGGCGAACGATTATGATGCCGGCAGGCCTCCTGGAACAGGGGCGCGCGCGCGGCGGGCCGGGAGTTTGCTTGCGGGCGGGGGAGCGGGCGCAGACATCCCGCATCTCACGAGCCCCGACTGACTGATGGAACGCAGACGCATCTCCGTGGCCCCGCCCACCGTACCCGGCTTTCGCGCGGTGCCGTTCACTGGCGTGATCTACGTGATGGCCGAGGCGGCCAAGCGCGGATACGCGTACGGCCACCCCGACTGGTGCAACCTGGGCCAGGGCATGCCCGAGACGGGCCCCCTTCCCGGCGCGCCGGACCGCCTGCTTTCCGTGGAGATCACTCCCGCGGACCAGGAATACGCCCCCGTGGCCGGCATCCCCGAGCTGCGCGAGGCCGTCGCGTCGCTGTACAACCACCTGTACCGCCAGGGCAAGGAATCGCAGTACACGGCCGAGAACGTCTGCATCTGCGGCGGCGGGCGGCTGGGGCTCACGCGCACGGTGGCCGCCCTGGGCGACATCAACCTGGGCCACTTTCTCCCCGACTACACGGCCTACGAGGAGCTGCTGGACATCTTCCGGCGCTTTACCGCCATCCCCATCCTGCTGGAGTCCAACGACGGCTACCGGTTCGACATGGG
>DASQZE010000436.1:0-10129 GCA_035638875.1 Longimicrobium sp. | reverse complement strand
CGCGAGGCCGCCAGGAGCGACGCCCAGCCCCGCCGGGGCGGCACGGCGGTCATCGCCGAACTGGCCGACATGGCGCAGCCCCTGCCGCCCATCTTCGACACGTCGCTGGACGGCGACCTGATGGACGTGATGTACATGGCGCTCACCCGGGGCGCCTGGGCGGACGGCAGGCTGCAGTACCTGCTCTCCGACCGCTCGCCCATGGCCCTGGCGTGGCACTACGAATACGTGGGGGCGGACTCGGCTGCCCTGCGCTACCGCATGCGCAGCGGGCTCAAGTGGTCCGACGGGCAGCCCATCACGGCGCACGACGTCGTGTGGACGTACGAGGTGGTAAAGGACCCGGCCGTGGCCTCGCCCAGGTCGGACTACGTGATCCACATGGACTCGGTGGTGGCCGAGAACGACTCCACCGTCACCTTCTACTTCGACCGGCGCTACCCCGACATGCTGTTCTACTCGGGGCTTCCCATCGCGCCGCGCCACGCCTTCCAGGGCGCCAACCTGTCGGACCTGCGCAACAATCCGCGACTGCGCAATCCGGGGAACGGCAACCTGGTGGTGAGCGGCGCCTTCATGGTGGGGCAGTGGCAGCCGGGGCAGCGGGTGGTGCTGGTGCCCAACCCGCAGTTCCCCGTGAAGCCCTACCTGGACCAGATCGTCATCCGCATCATCCCCGAGACGACCACGCGCCTCGTGGAGCTGCAGAACGGGACGGTGGACTTTACCCGTCCCGTTCCGCCGGACCAGGTGCCCGCCATCCGCCAGCGGGTGCCGGGGGTGCGCTTTGAACGCGAGGAAAAGCGCAACTACGACTTCATCAGCTACAACCCCAGGACGGTCCCGGCCTTTGCCGACCGTGACGTGCGCACGGCGCTGGGGCTGGCGGTGGACGTGAACGGGATCGTGCAGTCGCTCCGGCTGGGCGAGTTCGCCGTGGCGGCGGGCGGGCCGTACCCGCCCATCTTCCGCGAGCTGTACGACCCGCAGACCATGACGCCCCTGCCGTTCGACACGGCGCGCGCCAAGCAGATCCTGGAGAGCAAGGGCTGGCGTGACACGGACGGCGACGGCGTGCGCGAAAAGGACGGCCGGCCCCTGCGCTTCATCCTGCTCACCAACAGCGGAAACCAGCGCCGCAACGACGTCGCACAGATTGTGCAACAGATGTGGCGCCGGATTGGCGTACAGGCCGACCTGCGGCAGCAGGAGACCAACACCATGTACGACCGGTTGCAGAAGCGGGACTACGAGGCGGTGCTGGCCGGGTTCGGGGTAGGGCTGTCGCCGGACCTGGGGCAGATGTGGGGCAAGGAAAGCACGTTCAACTTCTCGTCGTACGACAATCCGGCCACCTTCGCCCTCTTTGCGCAGGCGCAGCAGGCCACCGAGGAGGCCCGGGCCAACGCCCTGTGGAAGCAGGCGGCGGCCCAGCTGGTGAACGACCGGCCCTACACCTGGCTGTACTACCTGGACGGGGTGGTGGGCGTGCGCGACCGCCTGCAGGGGGTAAAGGTCGATACCTACGGCGCGTACCAGAACACGTGGGAATGGTGGGTGCGCGACGGGCGGGGCAACACCGCCGGCGCCGCGGCGGACAGCGGCACGGCAACGGACGGCGGCACGGCGACGGACAGCAGCGGCAGGGGCGCGGACAGCGCCGGTACCCGGACCAAGGAGTGAGGTGAACGGATGATCAGCTACCTGGTGCGGCGGCTGGTGGGCGCGATCCCCCTGCTGCTGGGGATCCTGACCATCATCTTCTTCGTGGTGCACCTGGCACCGGGAGATCCCACGGCGCGGTTCTTCAACCCCAACGTGAGCCCCGAGGTCATCGCGCAGATGCGCCGCAACCTGGGGCTGGACCAGCCGCTGCACATCCAGTACTGGAAGTGGCTCGTGTCCTTTCTCTCGGGCGACTTCGGCTACTCGTTCGGGCAGATGCGCCCCATCGGCGAGATCCTGCCCGAGGTGCTGTGGAACACGCTGCAGCTCACCCTGGTGTCGCTGGTGGTGATCTTCGCGGTGGGGATGCTCATCGGCATCGTGCAGGCTGTGCGGCAGTACAGCGCGGCGGACAACATCCTCACGTTCCTGGCGCTGTTCTTCTACTCGATGCCCAGCTTCTGGTTCGCCCTGATGCTCATCCTGATCTTTTCGCGGGGGGCGGACGCGGGGTGGCTGTTCAACTGGCCGGCGTCGGGAATGACGAGCATCGACTACGAGTACCTGTCGTTCGCGGGCAAGGCGCGCGACCGGCTCGCCCACCTGATGCTGCCGGCCATCGCGCTGGGCATCGGCTCGGCGGCGGGCGTCGCGCGGTACATGCGCGGCTCCATGCTGGAGGTGATCCACCAGGACTTCATCCGCACGGCGCGGGCAAAGGGGTTGTCGGAGCGCAGCGTGATCTTCAAGCACGCCCTGCGCAACGCCCTCATCCCCATCGTCACCCTGGTGGGGCTGTACCTGCCCTTTCTGCTCTCGGGCGCGGTGCTGGTGGAGACGATCTTTGCCTGGCCGGGGATGGGGCGCGCCATCGTGGAGGCCATCCTGGCCCGCGACTACCCCATGGTGATGGCCACGTCGTTCGTGATCGCCAGCATCGTGGTGCTGGGCAACCTGCTGTCGGACGTCCTGTACGCGGTGGTGGACCCGCGTATCCGCAACGAGTAGAAACGAGCGATCAACGTGCGCGCTTCTCCCGACGTAGAGTCCGTTCCGCCGGAGCCCATGCCCCCGGCCCTTCCGCCGCAGTCCTCCGCCGCGCCCGTGGCGGCCGGGGGCGTGGCCTGGGCCCGCGTGACCACGCTGGTGCTGGCGTGGGGCTTCTTCTTCTCGCTCCTGTTCCTGGGCTGGGCCCGCATCCGCGGCATCGCGGGGATGGAGCGGGTGGGCGTGGACATGTGGATCGCCCTGGCCACGCTGGCGCTTACCGTGGGGCTGCTGCTGCGGTGGACGTGGCGCTCCGTGAGCCCCGCCCACCTGGCCCGCGGCCGCATCAAGGGCGACAGCCAGTGGGCCATCGCGGGGCGGCACTTCAAGAAGAACAAGCTGGCCATCGGCGGCTTGATCGTGATGATCATCCTGTACCTGGTCACGCTGCTTACCCCCCTCATTGCCCCGTTCGACCCGGCGGCGCAGGGCGACATCATCACGTCGCGCTACCTGCCGCCCTCGGCGGAGCACTGGCTGGGGACGGACAAGTTCGGCCGCGACATCCTGTCGCGCACGCTGTACGGGGCGCGCATCTCGCTCTCCATCGGCTTTGTGGCCGTGGGCATCAGCATTACCCTGGGCACCCTGATCGGGGCCCTGGCCGGCTACTTTGGCGGGTGGGTGGACGCGGTGCTCATGCGCTTTACGGACATGATGCTGGCGTTTCCGCGCCTGGTGCTGCTCATCGTGGTCATCGCCGTGTTCGAGAGCCCCAGCATCTGGCTGGTGGTGGTGGTGCTGGGGCTTACGGGGTGGATGGCCACGTCGCGCATCGTGCGCGGCGAGGTGCTGAGCCTGCGCGAGCGCGAGTTCGTGCAGGCGGCGCGGGCGCTGGGCATGGGCGACACGCGCATCATCCTGCGCCACGTGATCCCCAACACCATGGCGCCCGTGATCGTGTCGGCCACGCTGGGCATCGGCCTGACCATCCTTACCGAGGCGTCGCTGAGCTTCCTGGGCCTGGGTGTGCAGCCGCCCACGGCCAGCTGGGGCAACATGGTGGCCGACGGGCGCGACGCGCTGACGGAGGCGTGGTGGATCGCCACCTTTCCCGGCCTGGCCATCGTGCTGACGGTGGTGGCGTTCAACCTGCTGGGCGACGGCCTGCGCGACGCGCTGGACCCGCGCCTGCGGACCTGACATGGCCACGCACGCCGTCCCGCTGCAGGCCGAGGGGACTGCCCGACGCCTGGCGTGAGCAGGGACGCCAGGAGGAACGGGCATGATCACGTCTGAAAAGCCGAACCGGCTGTCGGAATCGAACGAATACGAGCTCGTGCCGCTGGGTGATCCCCCGCGGGTGACGAGCGAGGTGATCCCGGGCTTCTGGCTGAACCCGGAATGGATGTGGGCCAATCGGCCGAGCGCAGTGGCGGCGTACAGGGAATGGGGGCTGATTTGACGCAACCGATATCGGTGGTGCCGCCGCAGGGGGCGGGACCGATCCTGCAGGTGGACAACCTGCGCACCTGGTTCACCACGGAGAACGGGGTGGCGCGGGCGGTGGACGGCGTGTCGTTCCACGTGAACCCCGGCGAGACGCTGGGCATCGTGGGCGAGTCGGGGAGCGGCAAGTCCGTGACCTCGCTCTCGGTGATGCGCCTGATCCCGCAGCCGCCGGGCAAGATCCAGGAAGGCTCGCGCATCCTGTTCCGGGGCGAGGGCGGCGTGGAAGACCTGGCGGCGGTGACCGAGGCCCGGATGCGGCAGATCCGCGGCAACGACATCGCCATGATCTTCCAGGAGCCCATGACCTCGCTGAACCCCGTGTTCACCGTGGGCGACCAGATCATCGAGTCGCTGCGGCTGCACCAGGGGCTGGGCAAGAAGGCGGCGCGCGACCGGGCCATCGAGATGCTGCAGCTGGTGGGCATCCCCATCCCCCACCAGCGCGTGGACGAGTACCCGCACCAGCTGTCCGGCGGCATGCGCCAGCGCGTGATGATCGCCATGGCGCTGGCCTGCGACCCCAAGCTGCTGATCGCGGACGAGCCCACGACGGCCCTGGACGTGACCATCCAGGCGCAGATCCTGGAGCTGCTCAACCGGCTGCAGAGCGAGCTGGGGATGAGCATCGTCCTCATCACCCACGACCTGGGGGTGGTGGCGGAGACGTGCGACCGGGTGATCGTGATGTACGCGGGGCAGGTGTTCGAGGAGGGGCCCGTGGACGACGTGTTCCACAACCCCCAGAACCCGTACACGGAAGGCCTGCTGCGCTCCATGCCCAAGCTGGGCGGGACCAAGGAGCGGCTGGCCGTGATCCCCGGCGTGGTGCCGTCGCCCCTGAACTGGCCCGAGGGGTGCCGCTTTCACGACCGCTGCCCGTACGGCTGGGAAAAGACGGAGAAGGAGGCGCCGCCGCTCTTCGAGGTGGGCCCCGGGCGCAAGAACAAGTGCTGGCTGGTGAAGTATCCCGAGCGGCGCGAAGAGGTGCGGCGCGAGACGGGCGGCTTTACGCCGGACGGGGCGCTCACGGGGACGGGCGCGCACACGCCGGTGGCCGGCACGGTGGACCCGGTGGTGGACGCCGGCGGCGAGGAGGTACGCTGATGGCCAGCACGCCGGAGGGACGCACCCCCGCGGGCGGGCAGGGCGCGGCGGACGGGCAGCGCAGCGGCGGCGAGCGGCCGGACGCCGTGCGCGAGCCGCTGATCGGCGCGGGGCTGGAGCGCGCGGCGGCGGCGGGCACGAACGACACGCATGCGGCCGTGCACCGGTTCGACGCCGAGCGCGTGGAGCTGCCCCCCGCCAAGGGCGACAGCGACCTGCGCGGGCAAACGCCGGACGACATGGACCCGCCGGCGGACGCGCTGCTGGCCGTTAAGGGGATCAAGAAGTACTTCCCCATCCGCAAGGGGCTGTTCAACCGCCACGTGGGCGACGTCAAGGCGGTGGACGGCGTGTCGTTCTTTCTGCGCAAGGGCGAGACGCTCGGGCTGGTGGGCGAGTCGGGGTGCGGCAAGAGCACCACGGGACGCGCCATCCTGCGGCTCATCGAGCCCACGGCCGGGAGCGCGGTGTTCGACGGCGTCAACATCATGGAGATGGACAAGACGGCCCTGCGCAAGATGCGGCGCCGGGTGCAGATCGTCTTCCAGGACCCGTACAGCTCGCTGAACCCGCGCATGACCATCGCGGACATGCTGCGCGAGGTGCTGGCCATCCACAAGATCTCCACGGGGCAAAAGGCGAACGACCGCATCGCGGAGCTCCTGCGCATCGTGGGGCTGCGCCCGGAGCACGCGGTGCGCTATCCGCACGAGTTCTCGGGCGGGCAGCGGCAGCGCCTGGGCATTGCGCGGGCGCTCGCGGTGGAGCCGGAGCTCATCGTGTGCGACGAGCCGGTCTCGGCGCTGGACGTGTCGGTGCAGGCGCAGGTCATCAACCTGCTGCAGGACCTGCAGAACCAGTTCGGCCTGAGCTACCTGTTCATCGCGCACGACCTGTCGGTGGTGGAGCACATCAGCGACCGGGTGGCGGTCATGTACCTGGGGCGCATCGTGGAGCTGGCGGATCGCGACGAGCTGTACCGCAACCCGCTGATGCCGTACACGCAGGCGCTGCTTTCCGCCGTGCCCATCCCGGACCCGCGGATCCGGCGCGAGCGCATCATGCTGCAGGGAGACGTGCCGTCGCCGGCCAACCCGCCGCCGGGGTGCCCGTTCCACCCGCGCTGCCACCATCCGCTCAAGGACGCGGACTGCGCCAAGATCGTCCCGCCCCTGGCCGACAAGGGCGGCGGGCACTTCGCGGCCTGCATCAAGGTGCCTCTGGGCGCCGGGCTGGAGCACATGGGCGGCCCCGGCGCCCTGCCCGTGCTGCAATAGAACGGACGCTCGGAGGATGAACGGAGCGCGCGGTCCCCCTCCGGGGCCGCGCGCTTCTGCATCTGTGGATTCCGCTCACGGCAACCGATACCACGTTCAGTGATTTTCCGTGCACTGGTGGAAAAAACCATCACGCGGAGGACGCGGAAGAATAAAGAGAGGACGCGGAGAAAGCCTTCTGTTTCTCCGCGTCCTCTCGGTTTGTCTCCGCGTCCTCCGCGTGATTCATTATCATTCTGCCCGCACGTACATTGGATTTCCGCGTTTCGTGACCATCCATCTCACCCGCTGTCAATGTCTCCCCTATCGAAGATCCTCGCGGTTTCCTGCGGTGCAGCGCTGGCATTGGCCGCGTGCGGAGAAGGCCGCGGCTCGGGTGCTCGCCTTGCGTTCCCTGCCGGGCAGACGCCGGGTGTGCGCGTCGGGCGCGTGGAATCCGCCGATCCGGACGCGGCCATCGGGATGGTGCTGGCGGCACGCTTTACGGATAGCGGCGAGCACGTGGTCGTGCTGGACTTCGCGCCGCCGTACGTGAAGGTCTTTCGCAGGGACGGCACCCTGGAGCGCGCGTTCCTTACCGCGGGCGATGGGCCGGGGGAGATGCGCTATCCGTCCGCCCTGGCTGTCGCGGGGGATTCGCTCGTCCCCCCGTTGTGGGGGTCAGCGGCGCGACGGAGTGGCTGCATCGCATCCGCATGGAGCCGCAGGGTATCCGCGCCACGGAGGTGGATTTCCGCGAGCCGATCGGCGCGCAGACCGTCGGCAGCGGGCTGGCGTACGGCATCGCCCGCAGCGCCGACACCGTGCGCGTGTGGCACGTGCTCGGCGCCGGGGCTTCCGTGCTGGGATGGCACTGCGGCCAGGTTCGACCGGACGCGTGGCCCGTGCAGCCCCTGGACCAGCGCGGCGACTCGCCCCGCCGGCAGGGGGAGACGGTGCGGATGACGATCGAACCGGGTTCGCGCAGCCTTGCGGGCATGGCGGCCGTGCCGGGCGGCGTGGTCCTCGCCGCACAGGTGGTGCCCGCGCCGGGGGACTCCGCGACCACGGAGCTCACGCTGGTGACGGCGGAGGGCGAGCGCACGGTCGTCGTACCCGGCGACTACACGCTGCGCGACAGCCGTCCGCGGCATGGCGTGCTCGTCAGCACGACGGACCCGGCGCCGCGGCTGTTCACCGTCTCGCCCGAGGAACTGCGCGCCCTCTTCGCCTCCCCGGATTGAAGGCGCCTGGCATCGTTTCTTCCCCTATGCGGGCATCGTCGGCACGGAGGCGCGGAGCGGGATCCGCGCCTCCGCTTCGTCGCGCACCGGTAGCACCCAGTGGGTTGACGCCGGGCAGCCGTCGAGACACGGGACAGTTCCAAGAAGGTCGTTGACTCCGGTCTGCACCGGATTTATCCTATGGCAGAGAGCGAGAAACGCCGAACGGAACGGTCCAAATGAGACTTTTTGCCGCAGGCACCACGCTGATCCTGCTCGCGACGGCCGGATGCGCGAGCCGTGCTCAAACGGGAGCTTCCGGCGCCGCCCTGGTGACGGTGGTGGTCCACAATCCCACCGGCAGCAGACTGCCCACCCAGGTCTGCGGATCGCTGGGCTGTTCCGCATTCAGGGACCTCGCGCCCGGCTCCACCACCCGGTTTCGCGTGGACCCGGGCAGAACCTCGCGTGCGGTCGTGACTGCGCGGCGAGGGACGCGGATCGCGAACTTCCCCGTGGACTTTACCCCCGGCGAAACCGTGCACGTTGCGCTCGCCCTTCCCTAGTCAACCCTCCGACGAAAGGACCTTCGTGGCCAGGCGGCTCATTCCTCGAATCCTCCTCCTCGCCGGAACGGTGGGCGCCGCATCCTCTCCCGTGACGATCGATTCCAACGGGTTCCGAGTGCAGGAAGCGGCTTGCCAGAATGGAACCTGCTGCGGAGAGGAGAAGTCCACCTGCGTGGTCGGGACTCAGGCCGAGGCGAACTACTACTACAAACCTCATGGTTCGTGCAGCGTCATCGCGCACTGATCCTTTCGAATGCGTCCGCCCTTCAGGAGCGTCCCATGATGATTCCTCCCCGATCACGCCTGCGGCTCGTGCTGCCCATCGCCGCCGCTCTGGCTGCCGCGGCACCAGTATCGTTCTCTCCAGCACGCGGCTTCGTGCCCAACGAGGCATGCGCCAATGGAACCTGTTGCGATGAGGACAAGTCCCTGTGCTTCATCAACGGGGTCCGCGTGGAGAATGCCTTCATGCTCAACGGCGGCGGGTCATGCCTGGGCCAGGCGCACTGATGCCGCGGTCGCCGGGTTGGATGGGCAAAGCCATCGCGGTGATGGCGTTGGGGGTATTCACGGGATGCGCTGACCCCGATCCCGCCCCGGATGCGCGCACCGACGCCGTACCGCCTCTGCAACGGATCTCCGGGAGCGTGTTGTATGGGGGAGACAAGCTGTCGCGGCCGCAGAGCATCAGCGTGGCGGGCGAGTGGGTGCTGGTAGGCGACGTTCCCCGTCCACACGCCCTGCACGTGATCTCGCGGGCGGATGGACGGCACCTGGCCTCCTGGGGGCGCGAGGGGAAGGGGCCGGGCGAATTCTCCAACCTGTGGGGCATTCAGCCGGACAGTGGCGGCCATGTATGGCTGTTCGATCCCGGCCAGATCCGCCTTACCCGGCTCGATGTATCGTCGCTGGTTTCCGGGAGCGCCAACCCACTCCGGCGGACGCTGGGGCTGAAAGGCGACTACCTTCCCATGACGGCCCTCTGGATGAACGACTCGCTGGTGGTGAGCTCGGGCATGTTCGCCGGAGGGCGCCTGGCCCAGTTCGATACGGCTGGCAATCCGCGCCGGCTCGTGGGCCCCCTTCCCCCGGCCAAGCCCGGGGTTCCCGCGCCCGTGGCCCAGCATGCGTATACGGGTACGCTGGTGCGGCACCCCACGCGCGCGCTGCTGGCCATCGGCACGCGTCACGCGGACCGCGTGGAGATCTATCGGCAGGACGGCGAGCTGGTGACGGTGGCACGGGGGCCCGCGCGGTTCGAGCCCGTGTACGAATCCGTCGTGCGCGCCAACGCGCCTGTGATGTCGAGCGGCGAGGACCTGCGGTTTGGCTACGTCGACTTGTTCGCGGCTGGGGACCGGCTCTATGGACTCTACTCGGGCGCCACGCGGGGTGAGCGTCCGGGCCGCGCGAGCTTCGGTGGCGAGGTGCACGTCTTCGACTGGGACGGAAGGCTCCTCTCCCGCTACGCGCTCGATGGCCTGGCGCTGGCGCTCGCGGTGGACCCCGGCGAGCAGGTAGTCTATACGATTCGCCATGACCCCGAGCCCGCCGTGCTTCGCTACCTGCTGCCCCGCGGCTGAAGACGCCCGTGAAATCCGTGTTGACCCAGCGGCCGTTCACACGTGGACGGCCGCTGGCGTTTGTGCCCGTTCCACCCCTGTGCGAGGCACGGAGATCGCGGGGCACCATCCGTTTGCGCCGCCCGGCAGCGTGTCTCTTGCCGCGCCGCGCGGTTTTCGCGTACGTTTTCTCCCCCGCAGGCGCTTCGCGGCTCCCCGGACGAGAACACCGCCCCCATCCGTCAAATTCG
>DASQZE010000435.1:0-16212 GCA_035638875.1 Longimicrobium sp. | reverse complement strand
GCCGGAAGGGGCTTGAGCACGCGGGTGCCCACCACCGTGGCGATGGCGTTGGCCGAGTCGTGGAAGCCGTTGATGAAGTCGAACGCAAAGGCGACCAGGACGATGATGACGACGTAGGTGACCACGGCCCGATCACCCGTTCTTCAGTGCGATGCTTTCCAGCACGTTCGACACGTCGTCGCACTGGTCGATGGCCTCCTCGAGCTTGTCGAACAGCTCCTTCCACTTGAGCACGTGCAGCGGGTCCGGCGTGCCCTCGAACAGTTCGCCCACGGCCTTGGCGTAGATGGCGTCGCCCTCCTCCTCCAGCGCCTTCATCCCGCGGGTGTGGTCCAGCATGTTCTTGGGCTTCTTCATGTTCTGCACGGCCGTCTCGATAAGGTTGGCCGCCCGCTTGAGCACGTCCGCCAGCGCCGCCGCGTGGGGGGGCGCCTCCTTGATGTGGAACATCTGCGCCCGGCGCACCGTGCCGTCCAGCAGGTCGATCACGTCGTCCAGCCGGCTGGTGAGCAGGTGGATGTCCTCCCGGTCCAGCGGCGTCACGAAGCTGCGGTCAATGCGCACGATCACGTTGTGCGTGATCTCGTCCGCCTGGTGCTCCAGGTCCTTGACCTGCACCGCCAGCTCGTCCAGCCGTGACGGCTGCGCAAAGATCTGCGCCACCAGGTCCGCGCACTGGCACAGGATGCGGGCCACGTCGTTGAACATGGGAAAGAACTTCTCGTCACGCGGAATCAGGCCCACGTCGTCCTCCAAACGCATTGTAATTGTAACGGTCCCGGCCGGCAGGCCGGGGGCCGCGCGACCAGCCGGATGCAGGCTCCCGTGGAGCCGCCCCGGCTGGTTACGGCGTGATGTTACAACTGTTACGGGCACGTTACAAGGCTCGGATATGTTCGGGGCCGTTACAGGCTTGTTTTCCCTGTCCTGAACGACACACGACGAAGATGACACGACTGTTTAGGGGTGTGGTGCCCGCGCTGGCCGTGCTGGTGCTGGCCGGATGCGGCGACAATGGCGGGGGCGAAGGCGGGTCTCCGGCCGACATGGCCAACAAGGCCGAGGGCGGCGGCGCGTCCACGACGCTGCTGGGGGCGGGGGCCACGTTCCCGTATCCCATCTACCAGCGCTGGTTCGCCGAGTACGGCAAGGCCAACCCCGTGCGCGTGAACTACCAGTCCATCGGCTCCGGCGGCGGCATTCGCCAGGTCACGGAAAAGACGGTGGACTTCGGCGCGAGCGACGCGCCCATGACGGAAGAGGAGCTGGCCAAGGCGCCGGGGATGCTGCACGTGCCCATGGTGCTGGGTGCCGTGACCATCGCGTACAACCTTCCCGGTCTGCAGCAGCCGCTGCGCCTGGACGGCCCCACGCTGGCCTCGCTGTTCGCGGGGCGCATCAAGCGCTGGAACGACCCGGCCATCGCGGCGCTGAACCCCGGCGTGAGCCTGCCGGCCGTGGACGTGATCCCCGTGCACCGCACGGACGGCAGCGGCACCACCTACATCTTTACCGAGTACCTGGCGGCCGTGAGCCCCGAGTGGCGGCAGTCGCCGGGCGTGGGCAAGAGCGTGAACTGGCCCGCGGGGCTGGGCGGCAAGGGCAACGAGGGCGTGACGGGCTCCGTCAAGCAGACTCCGGGCGCCGTAGGCTACGTGGAGCTGGCCTACGCCCGCGAGGGCAACCTGCCCACGGCCTCGCTGCGCAACGCGGACGGCCAGTTCGTGCAGCCCACCGTGGAGGCGACGGCGGCGGCGGCGGCCAACCTGGGCGCGCAGCTGCAGCAGCACCCGGACTTCCGCGTGTCGCTGGTGAACCTGCCGGGCGCCACCACGTACCCGGTGGCCGCGTGGACGTACCTGCTGGTGCCCCCGCACATGGAGGACTGCGGCAAGGCGCGGGCGCTGGCGGGGCTGGTGCGCTGGTCGCTCACGCAGGGCGCCGACTTTGCGCGCACCATGCACTACGCGCCGCTGCCCGAGGCCGTGCGCGAGCCCGTGCTGCAGCACATGGGCAAGCTGACCTGCGGCGCGAGCCGCGAGGCGGTAGGCGCGGCGGCGAGCTGAGAAAGGTCGGGCCTGGCCGGGCGGGATGGGTTGCGTCGCGCGTCGCTGCGCGACGCGGGCCCTCTCCCCCGGCCGCCTTTACGCTCGTTCCTCGCGACGGCGGCCGACCCCTCCCCCAACTTCGGGGGAGGGGTTGGTGGAAGCGGAGTTTCGCGCGCATCGCGGGGCTCGTGCGGGGATGGGGTTCTCCCCCTCTCCCGTACGGGGATGGCACCCGAGGGTGCTGACAGGTCGTGTACGGGAGAGGGGGCCGGGGGGTGAGGGTCCCGCGCGGACCCGGCGGACCGGATGCCGTTGCGTGAGGGATGCGCGCCGCAGGGCCGAGAACCCGGAGCAGGCGGCACAGCAGTATCGTGCCGGCTGCGGAGGGGGCTCGGCGCCGTTGGCAACCGTTGTATCGTTGCCTACGGCGCGCGCAGCCCGGCCCGGAGCGCAGCGGAGGGACACGCCCCACTCGTCCGTAAGCAGTTGCAGTTCAAGTAGTTCAAGCAGTTGAAGCACGTCAAGCCGTGAGTGCGCATCGTAAGCCATGGCACTCACCCCAAGAAGCAGACGAACCGGAACGGATGCAACCCGTACCTGAGCAGGCGGGCGCGCTCGCAGGAGCCCCCCGCCCCTTGCTGTCCCGGCTGCTCCCGGGCTACGCGCAGGGCAACGTGGCCGACCGCACCTACGCCATCGCGCTGGGGGCGTTCGGCCTGTCCATCCCCCTGCTGTTCTTCTTCATCGTCTTTCGCGTGGGCGGTGGCGCCATGCCGGCGCTGCGGGAGTTCGGCGGGTCGTTCGTGGGGAGTACGGAGTGGGACCCGGTGGGCGGGCACTTCGGGGCGCTCCCCTTCATCTTCGGCACGGTGGCGTCGTCGCTGCTGGCCCTGCTCATCGCGGTGCCGCTGGCCATCGGCCTGGCCATCTTTCTCACGGAGCTGGCGCCGCGCTGGCTGGCGGCCCCCATCGCCTTTGGCACGGAGCTGCTGGCGGCCATCCCCAGCGTGGTGTACGGCCTGTGGGGGATCTTCGTCCTCGTCCCCTTTCTCCGCACCTGGGTGCAGGCGCCGCTGGCCAACTCCATCGGCGATTCCGTGGGCCTGTTCCGCGGGCCGGCGTACGGCAGCAGCATCCTGGCCGGCGGCGTGGTGCTGGCCATCATGATCGTCCCCTTCATCTCGGCGGTGTCGCGCGAGGTGCTGTCGGCCGTACCCGTGACGCAGCGGGAAGGCGCGCTGGCGCTGGGCGCCACGCGGTGGGAGATGACGTGGCAGGTGGTGCTTCCCTACGCGTTCCCGGGGATCATCGGCGCCACCATCCTGGGGCTGGGCCGCGCGCTGGGCGAGACGATGGCCATCACCATGGTCATCGGCAACCGGGCGGAGATCTCCACCTCGCTGTTCGCGCCGGGCGCCACCATGGCGAGCGTGCTGGCCAACGAGTTCGCGGAGGCGTCGGACGACATGCACCTGTCGGCCCTGATGGCCATCGGGCTGCTGCTGTTCGGCATCACCATCCTGGTGAACACCGTCGCGCGCTTCCTGGTGTGGCGCGTGGGACTGCGGGCGGGCCGATGAGCCCCCTCGCGAGGGGATCGACGACGCCCCCCGGGGGACACGCGCCCCTCCCGGCGCTTTCCGGGCGCGACCGCCGCCGGCGCGCCACCAGCCTGGTGATGCTCACGCTCACAGGCGTGGCGGCCGCGCTGACGGTGGTGCCCCTGCTGCTCATCTTCTTCCACCTGATGCGCTCAGGGCTGGGCTCCCTGAACCCCTCGTTCTTCACCAACGTGCCGGCGCCCGTGGGCGATCCGGGCGGCGGGGTGGGGAACGGCGTGCTGGGGACGTTCATCCTGGTGGCGCTTGCCGGGGTGATGGGGCTGCCGGTGGCCATCGGCGCGGGGATCTACCTGGCGGAGTCGGAGGGCGGGCGGCTGCCGAACGCCATCCGCTTCATCACCGACGTGATGAACGGCATTCCCTCCATCGTCATCGGCATCTTCGTGTGGGCGTGGGTCGTCGTCTCGCGCGGCGGCTTCTCGGCCTTTGCGGGGGGCGTGGCGCTGGCCATCATGCTGCTGCCCATGGTCACGCGGACGACGGAGGAGATGGTGCGCCTCGTCCCGCGCGAGCTGAAGGAGGGCGCGCTGGCGCTGGGGTTCACCCGCTGGCGGACGACGCTGGGCGTGGTGCTGCCCGCGGCGCGCAGCGGCATCTTGACGGGCGTGCTGGTGGCCCTGGCACGCATCGCGGGCGAGACGGCGCCGCTGCTCTTTACGGCGTTCGGCAACCCGTTCTGGTCGGCGTCGCTCAACGAGCCCATCGCCGCGCTCCCGGTGCAGATCTTCCAGTACGCCATCAGCCCGTACGAAGACCAGCACCGGCAGGCGTGGGCCGCGTCGCTGCTGCTCATCGCCCTGGTGCTGGTCATGAGCCTGACCGCGCGCTTCCTGATCCGCAGTCCTTACCGGAGCCGCTGATGCGAGACATTTTTGTGCAGGCGCCGCAGCCGCCGGCCGCCGCCCCCATCAAACCGGATGCCGCGCCCATGCCGCAGCAGACCCAGACGGCCACCGTGGCGCCCCCGGAGCTGGCCATCCAGGCCGACGACTTCTCCTTCTGGTACGGGAGCACGCGGGCGCTCAACGACATCACCCTGCAGATCCCGCAAAAGCGGGTGACGGCGTTCATCGGGCCGTCGGGGTGCGGCAAGAGCACCTTTCTGCGGTCCATCAACCGCATGAACGACCTGATCCCCGGCATTCGCCACGACGGCGACATCCGGCTGATCGGCGAGAGCGTGTACCGCCCGGGGCAGGACGTGGTGCAGCTGCGCAAGCGGGTGGGGATGGTGTTCCAGAAATCCAACCCGTTCCCCAAGTCCATCTACGAGAACGTGGCGTACGGGGCGCGCGTGAATGGCATCGCGAAGGGGCGCCGCGACCTGGACGACGTGGTGGAGCGCTCCCTGCGGCAGGCGGCGCTGTGGGACGAGGTGAGCGACCGGCTGGACCGCAGCGCGCTGGGGCTCAGCGGCGGGCAGCAGCAGCGGCTGTGCATTGCCCGGGCGCTGGCCGTGCAGCCGGAGGTGCTGCTGATGGACGAGCCGGCCAGCGCGCTGGACCCCATCGCCACGCAAAAGATCGAGGAGCTCATCTACACGCTCAAGGACGAGTACACCATCGTGATCGTGACCCACAACATGCAGCAGGCGGCGCGGGTGAGCGACTTTACGGCGTTCTTCTACATGGGGGCGCTGGTGGAGATGGGGCGCACGGACGAGCTGTTCACCAACCCGCGCGAGGACCGCACCGAGGCCTACATCACCGGGAGGTTCGGATGACCGGGGGCGTCAGGCACTTTCACGAGGAGCTGGCGCGCCTCAAGACGCAGCTGCTGGAGATGTCCGGGCTGGCGGAAGAGCTGGTGGCGCAGGCCATGGCCGCCCTGCGCGCCCGCGACGCCGTCGCCGCGCAGGACGTGATCCGCCGGGACAACGACCTGGACGCCATGGAGGTGGTGGTGGATGACATGTGCATCCACCTGCTGGCCCTGCAGCAGCCCATGGCGCGCGACCTCCGGCTGATCACCATGGCCATGAAGATCAGCAACGACCTGGAGCGCGTGGGCGACCACGCGGTGAACATCGCCGAGGCGGTGGGGCACCTGGCCGAGTCGCCGGTCTACATGGAGTTCGCCGAGATCGAGGAGATGGGGCGGCTGGCCACGGAGATGCTCTCCGATGCGCTGGACACCTTCGTGCAGGCGGATGCCGTGGGCGCGCGCGAGGTGTGCCGCCGTGACGACCGGGTGGACGGGCTTCACAACTCGCTGTTCCGCATCCTGCTCACGCACATGATGGAGGACCCGCGGCGCATCGGCGCGTCGATGTCGCTCTTCCTGGTGAGCCGCAACCTGGAGCGCATCGCGGACCTGGCCACCAACATCGCCGAGGACGTGGTGTTCCTGGTGGAGGGCCGCACCATCAAGCACGGCATGGACACCCCCGCCGGGGACGACCGCCGCTCCGGCGGCGAACGCCGCACGGGCTGAGCAGCAGACGGCGGCGGACAAGGCAATGCGACGAGGGGCGGCTCCCGGCAGGGGGCCGCCCCTCGACTTTGGGCTCTTCGTCGATTTGGTTGCAGCGGTAGCGCCGTGCCCTTGGTCTACGTCCCGCGGGAGAACTGCCCGCGCCAGTTCTGGTGCGGCAGCACGCTTACGCCGTTCTTCGTGATCACCAGCGGCCGGTCGATGCCGCCCGCGTGCGCGTAGCTCACCGTGCCGCCGTACCGCCGCGTTGCACATCTCCGTCGGCTGACTTTTGCTCTGGACGCGACGCTACTATAAGAGGGAGCGGCCCCCATCACGGGGACTGCCCTTCTATAAATTCCGTGATCCAGTCGATCTGAACCGGACTCATTCGGCGGCGGGTTCGCTGCGTCCGTTCTGGTACTGGTGGCCCGCTGGCATGCGGGCCGTCGGCTACGACGCAGTGCGTTCGAGCTCGCCGATCCATTGCCAGTCCACGTCCCGGTCGGGATCGAACGGACGCTGCTTGGTCGGGAACGGCCAGATACCTGATCCTGCTCCCCTTCGGTGGAGGATCACGAGCGCGTCATACGCGGCGCCGCGGACGTCGGGGTCAATCCCGGCATTTCTAAGCACCGCCAGCAGTACCCGCGTGTCGTCGGCGCAGGTAGAGGGGTCTGAAGTGACTGCTACCGCAATCGCGGCGGCGCTCTGGACGTTGGCAGCGGGATCTGCCTGCAGAGCGACTACGGCAATCCGGCGTCCCTCTGCGTCCTTCCATCGCGTCGCCAGAATACGCAGTGCCTCCTCGCGCACATCTGGATCCGAGTGATCGCAAAGATTTGCGACAGCCGATCGCAGTTCCGGCACCGGCGTGGGATCCACGCGGTAAAGCGCGCTCAGCAGGTCGTCAGCATCGTTCCAGAAGGACAGATCAGCCAGGGGGATCGTCATTTGCTTAGATAGGCTTCAGCGGAATCCAAAGCGCGGCTCGCGATCGAGTGCAGCCGCCGTGCGGCCGTGCGTTCAGCGGCAGTTAGTCGTTCATCTGACAGGATCTGATTCAGCCCCTGAATCGTATTTCGGAGTCCTCGCATACCTTCGTTCACCTCTGTCACGTGATCCCACCCGGTGACCACGCCATGCATTTCTGCTCTGGCTGCCTGAAGGTGACGAAGGTTAACCTTCTCCAGCGTATTTGAGAGCCTGGTTCCAAGTCGGGCAATTTGTCCCTCCACTACGGTTGCCCGGCGTGTCCCGCCGAGGATCGCACCACCGCCACCCATGAAGGTCAGCGGGATGGATGCCAACCCTCGAACAAAATCATCCTTGACAAGCGTCGTAACGGCGCCGATCGCCAACCGAGGAGATGCGCGTAGCGCGCCGAGAACATCCTCGATTGCACATTGCAGTGAACCCAATCCAGCGGCTGTCGGATTCGGACACAACCCATACGGATCACTATACGAAACCGGGTCCCCCGCCGCGAAACCGTAGCTATTCAGACCACCCGCGAGGCCGATGGGACCCTGCTGCGTAAACTGGCCCGTGGCGGGATCGTAGTAGCGGTTGCGCATGTACATCTGGCCGCTGGCGTCGCGCATGCCATCCACCAGGCCGCCCCACCACGCGCGGATGTCGCGCTCCTTGACCTCCGCGTGCCAGGCGGTCGTGCGCCAGCCGGGCCACGGGATGTTCACGCAGTTCGTGGCCCAGCTGTTCGGGCAGTCGCTCGCGTGCCCATCAACCCACGTGCCACGGGAAAACTGCCCGCGCCAGTTCTGGTGCGGCAGCACGCTCACGCCGTTCTTCGTGATCACCAGCGGCCGGTCGATGCCGCCCGCGTGCGCGTAGGCCACCGTGCCGTATGCATCCGACGGGCCCGCCGTCTCGCCCGGGCTCTCGCTGGGGCCGCGGATCTCCCACAGCAGCTGGTCGCCCGCCCACACCATGCGCGTGGTCGCGCTGGCGCACTGGAATGCCGTGCCCGTGTTGCACAGGCCTGCCGTCCGCGCGTTCACCATCACCCGCCGCCCCAGCGGATCGTAGCGGTACTCCTCCCACACCCCGTCTTCCTTGGGGGTGGTGCCGCCGCGCAGGTCCCGCTCTTGGAAGTAGCGCAGCCGCTCGTCCGCGCCGTAGTACGAGCGGCCCCGCTTGTGGCGCACCACGCCCCAGGCAATGTTCGTATCGGCTGGAGTCGGAGTAGGCGGGGCCGCGCAGGCTCGTCGTATGCCCCGCGTAGTTCTGGTGGAACTCGAAGCCGTGGCCCAGCCGGTCGCTCATGGCACTCAGCGCGCCCGTCACGGGATGGTAGCCGAACTGGTCCCACGCCTGCGAGCCGGCCAGGTTGGTGGGATGCTGTATCCCGTTCACCTGCCCCGACAGCGTGTACCCGTAGGTGAGCCCGTAGTGGTGCGTGAGCTCCGAGCCATGAGCGAGCGGATGGAGAGCGCGTCACTCGACAGCGCGCCTTTGCTGGATTGATGTACGGATGCGGCCGCTGTACATCTCACACGAAGCGCACCGGGAGTTTTCAGGGCTTTCACCACCGCCGATACGATAAGTTGCTGCGTATCCGCCTCAGGTGGATGAGGTGTATCGTCGGACCTTCGCGCCTTGGTGGGGTACTCCTACTCCCGACGCCGGTATGCCCACGCCTCAGGTTCCGGCAGTCTTCTGGGAGCGTCAAACTGGCGCACCTCCTCAGATACGCTGGTATCTTCCGGAAGCGCAGCAATGACCTCCGTAACTACGCAGGATGCGGACTCGCGGTCCTCTTCGGATACTCGGCCATCGTAGTAAAAAGCAATTCGTACCGCTCGATCTCCTACCCCAAAGGCCACGCCCCGCAACGCAGGTGAGACTTCGCCCAGCAGCGCGACCTGAAGTATGAGAGCAACTTGTTCGTGTGTCATGGCTCACGGATTCGCCGGAAGGATGTGTGCACCGGACTTGGAGTAGTGGATGATTCCTTTTGTCGTATTCGTGAGCCCCCCGCTCACGTTGATCTGCCCAATCACCTGCCCGAAATTTACTCGTTCTCTGAACCCTGGCTGACCTGCCACGCCGGCTACTACTTGACCAGTTCCGGCGAACCTGTCCAGGAGGCCCTGCGGGTCGGCGTGTGTAAAAAGGCTTCTACCGGCAATGAAGTTGTTATGTCCAGGGATGTGCTTGCCTTGTTTGGCCGCCTCCAACATCACCCGTCCAGTACCCGCCGCTCCAACTCCTGCCGCAGCACCTGAGGATACGGCGCGGCCAGCAGTCATTCGTAGCAGGGCAGCCTCGGCAACGGTGGCACCAAGCCCTAGGGTCGCACCAACTGCGGCTCCTCCAAGTGCCCACTTACCTACATCCTCCGTGAGCGGGCGGTCATCTAGATAGTTATTTGCCATCTTGATGCCGCCACCAATTAGAGCGCCAGCAGCCGCGCCACAAATGATCGGAGGGCAGAGCCCATACGGATCCGAATAGCTGACCGGGTCCCCCGCCGCGAAGCCGTAGCTGTTCAGCCCGCCGGCGAGCCCGATGGGGTCCTGCTGCGTGAACTGCCCCGTCGCCGGATCATAATAGCGGTTGCGCATGTACATCTGCCCGCTGGCATCGCGCATACCATCCACCAGCCCGCCCCACCACGCCCGGATGTCGCGCTCCTTCACTTCCGCGTGCCAGGCCGTCGTGCGCCAGCCGGGCCACGGGATGTTCACGCAGTTCGTGGCCCAGCTGTTCGGGCAGTCGCTCGCGTTTCCGTCGACCCACGTGCCGCGGGAGAACTGGCCGCGCCAGTTCTGATGCGGCAGCACGCTCACGCCGTTCTTCGTGATCACCAGCGGCCGGTCGATGCCGCCTGCGTGCGTGTAGCTCACGGTTGCAACCGCATCGGCGGGTGCGCTCCCGTTGGCGGTCTTCATCTCCCACAACAGCTGGTCGCCGGCCCACACGAAGCGTGTGGTGCTGCTGATGCACGACCATGCTCCGCTCTGGCTGCAGAGGCCGCTGTCCCGCCGCGTATGCATCATGATGCGCCGGTTCAGCGGGTAATAGCGGTCTCCTCCCACCCCCCCGCGGGGTGGTAGATTGGGGTTCCGCAGGTCGTGGCGGTCAACCCCCTTTCGCGTGGGTGTAGCTCACGCCCGCGGCTGTCAGGGACCCGTGCTTCGAAAAAGGACGTGTCCTTCTGCCGTTCGGACAGTCCACGATGCACCGACGGTCTCGTAGCTGCGCATTGACAGCGTGTCGTCCCGCAAATCGAAACAAATCGATTCTCCTCGTCAGATCTAGTTCTGACAGTCACCAATGCGGAAATTGGGCAGGGCGTCAGTGGCGTTCTGCCCGCGGGGATACACAACGAGCCGGGTGAGGGACTCATCGCCAGGAAGACTGTCTGGACCCGGTTCGATCAGTGCAATACCTCCGCCCAACTCGTCCTCCCAGACCGTCGCCCGGCTGGTGTGTCGAGCGTTGTAACCGATACAACCCTGCTGACCCGGGTTCCCGAATATGTGCGCTGCGTCCGCTTGGCCGCCCTTAAGAGCGATCTGGGCAGACTCCGGCTGCGAGAACAATATGATTCCATAAACTCGTGACGATGCTCCATTGCCAGAGCCGCTGGCCGTGCCCAACAAGCGAGCATTGGAAAGGCCGTGCTTCGCACGTGGAAGTTGTAGCCGCATTGTTGACCCGCTCTCATCAACATGAGAGTCGACCAACGATCCATGCTGTGCGGCCGCGTCGAAGCTGTCGCCGAACCGCAAGCCCCCAGCGAAGTGATCTAACACACGATTCGTTGCGGGCGAATTCTGCATCGGTTTTTCGCCGACCTCGCAACCGAGCGCGACAACGCCAAGCAGCAGAACAAGTCTGTTCTTCATATGCGCTCACTGGTGGGGATTCAGGTATTGACCGGCCGAGCCAGCCTCCCAGTCGTAGTTGCCGGATGCCATGTTTGCTTCCACTTCCGCAGCGCAGTTCGCCCTCACCCCGCGGCGTCCCATGGCTCTGCCAACGCGGTTGTTGGCCTGATCTCGTTGGGAATCTTCCTGATCAGTCGCTCCCGCTTCGTGTAGCTCGGCAGTGGTTGCCGCCGCCTCTTCACCCACCAGTTGAGTCATGTAACATTGCCCGTACTGATGACGCGCCGCATTCGCGACACCTGCTCGACCGGGATACTTCCGGGCCATCTGATCCGCGAATTGTGATGATCTACGTACGGCCCATGCGGCGGCCAGCATTACTCCAGGGTTCTTCACGTAATATTCCGCTTCGAGCGACGTAATGTTATGGCCGTGGCGTGCCATCTCACGGCGAAGGTTTTCCGCCAGGGATACGCATTTGCTCGGGTTCAGAATCCAGCACGGAGTCAATCCATACGGATCACTATACGTAACCGGGTCCCCCGCCGCGAAGCCGTAGCTGTTGAGCCCACCCGCAATGCCGATGGGGTCCTGCTGCGTGAACTGCCCCGTCGCCGGATCATAATAGCGGTTGCGCATGTACATCTGGCCGCTGGCATCGCGCATCCCGTCTACCAGCCCGCCCCACCACGCCCGGATGTCGCGCTCCTTGACCTCCGCGTGCCAGGCGGTCGTGCGCCAGCCGGGCCAGGGGATGTTCACGCAGTTGGTGGCCGAGCTGTTGGGGCAGTCGCTCGCGTTGCCGTTGGCCCAGGTGCCACGGCTGAACTGGCCGCGCCAGTTCTGGTGCGGCAGCACGCTCACGCCGTTCTTCGTGATCACCAGCGGCCGGTCGATGCCGCCCGCGTGCGCGTAGCCCACCGTGCCGTATGCATCCGACGGGCCCGCCGCCTCGCCCGGGCTCTCGCTGGGGCCGCGGATCTCCCACAGCAGCTGGTCGCCCGCCCACACCATGCGCGTGGTGGCGCTGGCGCACTGGAATGCCGTGCCCGTGTTGCACAGCCCCTGCGTCCGCGCGTTCACCATCACCCGCCGCCCCAGCGGATCGTAGCGGTACTCCTCCCACACCCCGTCTTCCTTGGGGGTGGTGCCGCCGCGCAGGTCCCGCTCCTGGAAGTAACGCAGCCGCTCGTCCGCGCCGTAGTAGGAGCGGCCCCGCTTGTGGCGCACCACGCCCCAGGCAATGTTCAGATCGCCCGACTGCTCGAACACGGACCACTTCACGTTGCCCGACGCATCGTACTCGCGCACGGTGCGCTCCGGGCTGAAGCTGCTGCTCAGCGGACCCATGTTGAGCTTGTCCAGCACCTGCAGCCGCCCCAGCCCCGGCTCGTATCCCGAGCGAAAGAGCGAATCGGTAGATGTGTTGCTTCCGTCCCCCGTGCGCCGCCACGCCGTGTTGCCCAGGGCGTCCATGGCGAACACCTCCTGCACCTTGCCCGCATCCATCTCGTTGCGCCAGTCCGTGGCCACCAGCATGCCGCTGCCGGAATACCACTGCCGGTACGTGCTCCCGCCCCGCCCGTTGGTGGCGCCCACGTTCACCCGCAGCAGCTTGCCGCGCGCGTCGTACACCAGCGAGTCGTGGTGCAGCATCCCCGCGTGCACGGCCGACTCCCGCCGCTCCAGCAGCCGCCCCTCCAGGTCATAGCGGCTGGAGTCGGTGTACGACGGGCCGTGCAGGCTCGTCGTCTGCCCCGCGTAGTTCTGGCGGAACTCGAAGACGTGGCCCAGCCGGTCGCTCAGGGCGCTCAGCGCGCCCGTCACGGGGTGGTAGCCGAACTGGTCCCACGCCTGCGTGCCGGCAAGGTTGGTGGGGTGCTGTATCCCGCTCACCTGCCCCGACAGCGTGTACCCGTACGTGAGCCCGTAATGGTGCGTGAGCTCCGGGCCGTTCAGGGAGCGGATGGAGAGCGAATCCGTCCGCAGCGCGCCGTTGGGATGGTAGCTGCGCGCCACCAGGGCGTCGCCGTTCTCCGCCCGCACCATGTTGCCCATGGCGTCGTAGCGGTAGGTCGTCCTCTCCTCGGCGATCTCCAGCGCGCCATCCGCGGCGTTGGAGTAGCGCGGAAACACGTCCTGGCAGGGCAACGTCTGCGACGGGCACTCGCGCGCGTAGGTGACCGCGGGCACCGTGCGCCGCAGGATGCGCCCCAGCGCGTCGTACGTGCTCTTGACCGGGTACCCGCGCGGCGTCGTCCACGTGTGCACGTTGCCCGCGGGGTCGTACGCGTACCGGTGCGTCACCGAGCCGTCCGTCTCCGTTTCTTTGCGCCCGGCGCGGTCGTACGTGTAGGTGGTGGTCAGGACGTGCACGCGCGCCGTGTCGGGCGAGGCCCAGCGCAGCACCTGCAGGGGCAGCCCCCCGTCGTCGTACTCCGTCATCACGAACAGCGTGTCGGACCCGCTGTTCCACGGCACCAGGCTCCCCGTCGCGTCGTTGTGCGCCATCGCCGGCCCGATCGCCCGCGTCCGCAGCACCTGGTCCATCACGCTGTACGTGGCGTGCCGGCGCATTCCGGAGCCCATTAGCCCGGCTTCCGTCGTTGCCCCGGCGGCCGTGGTGGGCGTGACGGTGAGCGTATCGCGGCCCAGCGCGTCCCGGTGGTGCAGGGTCAAAAAGCCCAGCGGGCTCACCGTCAGCCGCAGGTTGCCGCGCGTGTCGTACAGCAGCGAGTCGCGCGCCTCCTGCCCCGGCACCCCGGAGGGGGCGCGGACGGACGACAGCTGGCCCGCGGCCGCACCGGACGTGTGGTAGCGGAAGTTCACCCGGCGCCCCGCGTCGTCGCCCAGCTGCCGCCACAGCACGTTGCCCGTGGCGGTGTCGTATGCGGCTCGCGCCGTGCCCCCCAGGGGGGTCCAGCTGGATCCGGGCCACACCTGGTAGCTGGTCACGGCCGTGGGCGCGTCCCAGCGGTCGTCGTAGGCGTAGACGGTCGCGTGGTCGCGCCCGTCGCCCACCACGTTGACCATCGTGGCCGTGTCCACCCGTCCCCGCGCGTCGTAATGCGCGCGCGTCTGCCGTCCCGTGGAGGTCAGGGAGCGCGTGGCCAGGGCGGGAAAGATCGGGTCGAACTGCAGGTACGTCTCGCCGCCCATGGCATCGCGCACCCGCCTCACGGCGCCCGTGCTGCTCAGCCACAGCAGCGTCAGGTCGCTCACGTCCGTGCGCGGCCCGTCGAGGCGCGTGTACGCCAGCCGCGCGTCCGCCGAGACCGTGAGCGTGGCGCCCTGGTGCGCCACCCCGCGCGCCTCCGCCGCCACGAAGCCCATGGTGGGGTCCACCGTCAGGTCCGGCGCGGTGCCCATCTGGATCCGCGCGGACTCCAGCTTTCCCGCCGCGCCGTAGCCGTAGAAGCTCTCCGTCTGCCGCCGGTCCCGCCGCGACGCGATGCGCCAGGGTGCGGCGCCGTGGTAGCCGAACCCCACCGACTTGCCGTCGGGGTCCGTGATCATCGTCACCCGCCGGTCCGTGTCGATGCCCAGCGAGGTGGTGCGCGTGGGCCCGCCCTGCAGGGTGGCGCTGATGCTGCGCACCAGGAGCGCGCCGGCGTCCCAGTTCATGGCCCATGCGGGGTCGCCCGTCCCGGGGCCGCCCGCGCCGGCGCCCGGCACGTACACGCCCGCGAGCCCATGGCTGCCGTACGTGAACCGGGTCCGCTGCCCCAGCCGGTTCTCCGTCAGGGTCTGTCGTCCCGCGTCGTCGTAGTACACGTGCCCCCCGCCCGGCAGCGTGCGCACGTACCCTTGCGGCGTCAGTTCCAGCGTGTCCGGCGGGCCGTCCGGGTTCGTGGCCACCCACTTGCTCCACCCGCCGGGCACCACGGGCTCGTACACCCGCGTGCTGCCGTCCCCGCCCACCCACAGGGTGCGCGAGCCGCCCGTGGCGCAGTTCACGCAATACAGGCGCTCCAGCCCCGCCAGCCACCATCCGGCGCCCCAGGGGCTCTGCAGCCGGTTCACGATGGCCAGCTCGCCCGGGTACTCGGGGGTCGCCACGGGCCCGCCACCGTAGTGGCTGATGACCTGCACGTGGTAGCCGTACAGCCCCGTGCCCAGGAAGATGGCATCCCACTGCACCCCGATGCGGCGCGGCGTTCCCGGCACGAAGCCGCTCCCCGCGAAGCTCGCGCGGTGCGTCACGCCGTCTGCCAGGCGCACCACCATCTCCACCGTGTTGGGCACGGGCGCCCCGGCGGGGATGGTCACGTCCGCCCGCACGGTGCCGCGGGGGTGGGCCTGGTTGCTGTTGTACAGGAGCACCGGCGCCCACGTACGTCCGCGCGTGCGGTGCGCAGGCAGGGCGTGCGCCATACGCAGGTCGCCGCACTCGTACGCCCCGCCGGCCGCCGCCACGGTCACGCACTGGCTGCGCTCCACCACGGCACCCTCGTTCAAGGGCACCAGCGTCACCTGCGGCGCCGAGGCGGTGTTTCCCGCCGGCGAGCCGATGGTCACATCGGTCCACCCCGCGTCTTCGATCCCCGGCGCATCCGTCTGCCGGGCGCGCACCATCACCGTCACCATGCCCCCCTGCTGCGCGGCGGGATAGGTCGCGGCCACGCTCCCCGTGGCACCCGCCGCCAGCGGCAGGGTGGCTTGCGCCACGCTGCACGGCGTAATCGCCTGCCCCTGCGCGTCGCGGCACTCCGCCCAAAGCGCGAAGGTGGCCGCGGCCATCCCGGTGTTCTTTACGGTGAAGGGCGTCGTCCGGGTGGCGGCCGGCAGCACCACCGCCGCCCCCCCGTCGGCACCCACCTCCACCCCGGGCCGCAGCAGCTTGAAGGTGCGGTTTGCCGTCGTGCAGTACTGCACGTCGCACAGCTCTACCAGGAGCGTGCGCTGCACGAGGGTGTCGCTGAGCACAACCCGTCCGCGGGCGGTGAACGTCTTGCTCCGCCCCGTGCCCGCCGCGGACCCCGTCGACATCTCCGTGACCACCACGTTCCACTGGGACGTGACGTCGGTCTCGCCGACCACGATGCGAAAGCTGGCGAAGTCGTTGTCGCTGTAGTGGTCGGAGGCCACGATGGTCACCGGCACCGCCGGCTGCGAGCTGCTGACGTCCGCCTGGGGAGTAAGGTGGAGCTCCGGCTCCAGGTTGCACACCGGGGCGGTCGCGTACTCCTCCTCGCCGGGAAACTTGCAGTCTTGCGCCCGCGCGGCGGCCGGAGCGAGCGCGAACACGGCCGCCAGGGCGCACACGCGCGCGGC
>DASQZE010000434.1:0-4675 GCA_035638875.1 Longimicrobium sp. | reverse complement strand
AGCGGCTTCAGCCCACACCTCGTCGAGCGTGTAGTGGTACGCGCCCTCTTCCTTCGGCAGCCGCGCGAACGAGCAAAACGCGCACGTCTTCCGGAGAATGCAGACGTTGGTGGGATTGATGTGCTGGTTCGCGGCGAAGGTAACAACGTCGCCGTGGCGTACGCGGTTGGCGTGATCGGCAAGGCGCCCCAGGGAAAGCAGATCCGGCGACCTGAACATCGTGATCGCGTCGTCGCCCGTCAGCCGCTCGCCGGCGCTGTACTTCTCCGCGACACGCCGCAACGCCGGGTCGGCTACCCCCGCTGGGTCGGGATAGGCGATCGCGGCAGGCATCGTCTCAGTCCGCGAACTTGCGAACCGCGAG
This sequence comes from Longimicrobium sp., assembly GCA_035638875.1. Taxonomy (GTDB): domain Bacteria; phylum Gemmatimonadota; class Gemmatimonadetes; order Longimicrobiales; family Longimicrobiaceae; genus Longimicrobium. The sequence continues at coordinate 4,311 of DASQZE010000434.1, read as the reverse complement.
GGACACGTTGTGCCCGCCGAACCCGAAGCTGTTGCTCATGGCGTAGGTGACCTTGAGGTCGCGGGCCTTGTGGGGCACGTAGTCCAGGTCGCACTCGGGGTCGGGATCGGTCAGGTTGATGGTGGGCGGGATGATGCCCTCGCGCAGGGCCAGCGCACACACGCCCGCCTCGATGCTCGCGCTGCCGCCCAGCGCGTGCCCGATCATCGACTTGGTGGACGAGACGGCCAGCCGGTCCGCGTGCGCGCCAAAGACGGTGCGGATGGCCCGCGTCTCCGCCAGGTCGCCCACGGGGGTGGAGGTGCCGTGCGCGTTGATGTACGTCACCTCTTCCGGCGCGATCCCCGCGCTGCGCAGCCCGCGCTTCATGGCCAGCGCCGCGCCCGCGCCGTCTTCCGGCGGCGCCGTGATGTGGAACGCGTCGGCGCTCATCCCGAACCCGATGATCTCCGCGAGGATCGGCGCGCCGCGCTCCTGGGCGGATTCCAGCTCCTCCAGGATCAGGATGCCGCCGCCCTCGCCGTGCACGAAGCCGCTCCGCTTCGAGTCGAATGGGCGCGACGCCGTCTCCGGAGAATCGTAGTTGGTGGCGAGCGCGCGGGCGGCCGCGAAGCCGGCGTACGAGATGGGGGTGAGGCACGCCTCCGTGCCCCCGGCCAGCATCATCCGGGCGTCGCCGCGCTGGATGGCGTGGAACGCCTCGCCGATGGCGTGGTTGCTGCTGGCGCACGCGCTCACGGGCGCGTAGCTGGGCCCGCGCGCGCCCGTGCGGATGGCGATCTGCCCGCTGGCCAGGTTGATGATGCTGGCGGGGATGAAGAAGGGCGACACGCGGTTGAGGCCCTTGTCGCGGGCCATGTCCGACGTCTCCATGATGGAGATGAGCCCGCCCATCCCCGAGCCGACGATGGTGCCCGTCTCGTCGGGATCGGGAACGGGCTGCAGGCCGCTGAAGCCGGCGGAGCGCATGGCGTCGTCGGCGGCGACGATGGCGTACTGGATGAACCAGTCCATGCGCCGCGCGTCCTTGCGGTCCAGCACCGGCTCGGGCGCGAAGTTCTTGACCTCGGCGGCAATGGCGATCTCCGGCGCGATGCCGGGCAGCTCGCACTTGGTGAGCGGCCCCACGCCGGAGCGGCCGGCCTTGACGCCTTCCCAGGTGTCCGCCGCGTTGTTGCCCAGGGCGGTGACCATCCCCACGCCCGTGATGACGACCCTGCGAGCCAACGTTCTATCTTCCGCTGGTGGATTTTCGATTCGTACGGATCGGATGCGCCCTGTGTACACCGAAGGCGGCGCGCGGTGCGGAGCCCGAGATCGCCCCACCGCTCGCCGAGGCTTGCACCTCCCCCAAAAAACCCTGGGGGGGGTTGGCTGCGGTGTTGCCGGATGCGAAGCGGGTGCCCTGGCGCGGCCCGTGGAGTTCGTGCCGTGGCGGATGGATCGCGCCGGCAGCGGGCGGCCCCCTCTCCCCCGGCCCCTCTCCCCCGCTGCGCAGGGGAGAGGGGAGAACTGCGGGATCGGGCGGACGCGAGCGGGGTGCACCTCGGCGCGCCTCACGAGGCGCCCCCACCGCTCGCTAGGCTCGCACCTCCCCCCCAGACCTGGGGGCGGTTGAACTGCACTCTTGCTGGAAGCGGAGCGGGTGCACTCTGGCGCGCTCCGGCCCGGGCGGTTGAAACCGCGGCTGCAACGGCACGAAGTCCGCCTTCGCGGACTCCGGAACGCCGCCCTGGTGCACCGGATCGGCCTCCGGCACGAGCCGTCGGCGAAGGCCGACATCACGTTTTCGGTGCCGCGACTTCAGTCGCCCGGTTCCGATGCCGGACCCCGTGCACTCCGCCCGCCCGACTCCGGATACCGCCGTTCACTCCCGCACTAACGCACTCCCGCACTTCGTCAGCTGTCCGCCTTCAGCAGGCCGCGCTGCAGGGCGAACTTCACCAGCTCGCTGCGGTGGTGCAGGTTCAGCTTTTCCATGATGCGGGCACGGTACGTGTCCACCGTCTTGGGGCTGATGAACAGCTTCTTGCCGATCTCGCTGCTGCTGAACCCCTCCACCGTGAACCCCAGCACCTCGCGCTCGCGGTCCGTGAGCTTGGCCAGCGGATCGTCCTCCCCCGGCTCGGCCTTCTGCTTGAGCCCGCGCAGCAGCAGCTTGGCGCCGCTGGGGTACAGGAATACGTCGCCGCCGGCCACCGTCTTGATGGCCTCGATGAGCTCCTCGTCGGCGCTGCGCTTGTTCACGTAGCCGCTTCCGCCCGCCTCCAGCACGGGCAGCAGGTGCTCCTCCTCGCCGTGCATCGTAAGCACCAGCACGCGGGCCGTGGTGCCCAGCGCGGCGATCTGCCGTACGGCCTCCAGCCCGCCCATGCCGGGCATGGACAGGTCCATCACCACCACGTCGGGGCGCAGCTGCGGCGTCTTCATCACCGCCTCTTCGCCCGTGCCCGCCTCGCCCACCACCAGGAACCCGGCCTCCTGCTCCAGCAGCGCCCGCAGGCCGGAGCGCAGCACGGCATGGTCGTCCACCAGGAGAATGCGGATCTGCTGAACCATGGGCCCGAGGGGTTGGCCGGAGTGGGATGAAAGACGAGCGCCGCGGGAGCGAATCTGCCCCGCGGCACTGAACGGCGCAAGCGTGGACGGCCCGGTCAGATCCGGGACGACAGCCACTCCGGGGTCCATCCCGCCGCCGCCGCCGCCAGCCGCGAGAACTCGCCCGTAAGCATCAGCAGCCCCAGCAGAACCAGCATTGCCCCGCTGATGCGGTTGATCCACGGCAGCCACCGCCGCATCCGCACGAACGCGCCCATGAACCGCTCGATGAGCAGCGTGCTGAGCAGGAACGGGATGGCCAGCCCGGCCGAGTACAGCGCCAGCAGCCCCATCCCCTGGCCCATGGTGCCGCGCGTGGCCGCCAGCGTAAGGATGCCGCCCAGCACGGGCCCAATGCACGGCGTCCACCCCGCGCCAAAGGTCACGCCCACGAAGAACGTCCCCAGGTAGCCCGCGGGCTTGTTGGCCAGGTGCATGCGCCACTCGCGTCCTGCGCCCGGCAGCCGCAGGATTCCCAGCAGGTACGCGCCGAACAGGATGAGCAGCACCCCGCCGGCCATCTCCATCCCGCGGCTGGCGTAGTTCACCAGCGAGCCCAGGAACGTGGCCGATGCGCCCAAGGCCATGAACACGGCCGAGAACCCGGAGACGAACAGCAGCCCGTGCACCATCACCGTGCGGCGGGCGCGGCGCTCTTCGGCCTGCTGCAGCTCGTCCAGGCTCATCCCCGTGATGAACGTGGCGTAGCTGGGCACCAGCGGCAGCACGCAGGGCGAAAGAAAGCTCAGCAGCCCGGCGCTGAAGGCAACGAACAGGCCCAGGGACTGGGATTCCATGCGGATCTGGATCGGTGGATGCGGGAACGCGCGCTCCTCGTACCCCGCAGGACGGATCGGGGTCATGGAGCGTGCGTGGAGGATGACAAGATGCCCGCGTCCGCACCATCCGGCAATCGCACACGCGCCGTCGGAAGATTCCGCACCTTGGCGGAATGGTTGACAAAGTCAAGTAATCGATGCATTCTGCTAGAGAGCACGGAGCCGAGATCGGGCCGAGCGGCTGAAGCCGCCGCAACGACCGCGGAAAGCCTCGCAAACGGCGCGAGGCTTCAACGGCCGAAACCCTGTTCCGGTGCACATGCCCCGAATGCTGTACGAGCCGTCGGCGAAGGCCGACATCACGTTTTCGGTGCCGCGACTTCAGTCGCCGGGTCTCGGGCTCCGCCTATCTGGCGGAGTCCAACCCCGCCCAGCCGGGCCTCAGCAGATCGGCACAGGATCGAATCAGCGCCCCATCCTTGAATGGCCAGCACGCATCAACCCCAACAGGAGCATTCGATGACGGATGGGGGTCTCACGGATCGCATCGCGGCCGTGCGGCGGTTCAGCCGGTTCTACACGCGGCAGATCGGCGCGCTGGAGGAGGGGTTGCTGAACACGCCCTTCTCGCTGACGGAGGCACGTGTGATGTACGAGCTGGGACAGCGCGAAAGGGCGACCGCCACGGAGCTGGGCCAGGAGCTGGGGCTGGATGCGGGCTACCTGAGCCGCATGCTGCGCGGCTTCCACGAGCGCGGCCTCATCGACCGCCGCACCTCCGAGAACGACGCGCGCCAGAGCCGCATCTCGCTCACGGACGCCGGGCGCGCTGCCTTTGGGGAGCTGGATGCCGCGTCCCGCCGCGACATCGGTGCCATGCTGGGCGCGCTGCCGGCGGTGGAGCAGGACCGGCTGGTGCGGGCGATGGGCACCG
>DASQZE010000433.1:0-6023 GCA_035638875.1 Longimicrobium sp. | reverse complement strand
GCCCTGGCCGAGATGCGGAGAGACCGCCGGGGCGAGCGGCGAGCGTAGCCGGGGAGCGGCCCATTCACCACGCCCGAGCCCCGCGGCAGATTCAGCCGCGGGGCTCGCGCCGTACTCGCGGGATCGGCCGGGCCGCTACGTTGGGTTCTCGTCGGCGTACAAGTCGCCCAGGTCCGCCGCGGCGAGCTCCACCAGGAAGCCGGCGATGCGCTCCGCGACGGCATCCAGGAACGCCGCGCCCTTTTCCGCCGTCGCGGCCGACGGATCGCCCACGCCGGTATCGTCCGTGATGGCCGTCCAGCGGCGCGGCGCCCACGCCCATCCCTCCCGCAGCCCGGCGATGCGCGCCTTTCGCTCGCGGCCGGAGCCCGCCTCGTCCAGCGGCAGCACGAGGCCGGGCGCCACGTGCATCATCACGCTCGTCTCAAGCTCGCCCGCGTGGTCGCCCGGCTGCGCGAAGAACGGCCGCGCATCTACGCAGCTCCACCAGTTGATGGCGCACAGAAAGCAGTCCACGCGCGGCTGCAGCTCGCGGATGATGGCGCGGAAGTCGTTGCCGCCGTGGCCGTTGAGGATCACCAGCCGGCGCACCCCTTGCCCCGCCAGCGACTGTACCACGTCGTGCAGCACGGCCAACTGCGTGGACGGATTCAGGTTCAGGCAGAACGGGATGTCCAGCTGCCCCGTCTGCACGCCGAAGGGCACCGTGGGCAGCACGGCGACGCGGGCGCCGCGCTCCCAGGCCCGCCGCGCGGACTCGGCGGCCACGGCATCGCACTGGATGACGTCGGTGGCGTACGGCAGGTGCCAGTTGTGCGCCTCCGTGGCGCCCCACGGCAGCACCGCCACGTCGAACGGCGTGCGGTGCACCGCCTTCCAGTTGGTCTCCGCCAGGATGTAGGGACGTCCAGCCATCGGCTCGGTCTGCGGGGTCGTGGGATGCGGATTCTCTGCGGCCCCGGGCATCCGTTCCGCCTGGAGCCGCGCGTCGGCTGGCAGGGCTTCAGTCCGCCGCGGTGTCCATCGACCGCACGCGGTCCAGCACGGCGAGGAAGGTCTCCAGCGGCTGCGCGCCGGAGAACGCGTACTTGCCCTCCAGGACGAAGAACGGCACGCCGGTGACCCCCAGCGAACCGGCCTGGGCCTGGCTCTCGTCCACCACGCGGCCCAGCTGGTCGCCGCCCAGAAAGCGGGCGATGCGGTCGCGGTCCAGCCCCACCTGCGCCGCCACGTCCGCCAGCACCCCCGTCTTGCCCACGTCCCGCCCGTCCAGGAAGTAGGCGCGGAACAGCGCCTCGGCCATCTCGCGCCCCAGCCCGGCCTCCTGCGCCAGCAGCACCAGCCGGTGCGCGTCGCGGGTGTTGGGCGCGGCGGCAATCCGCTCGAAGTCGAACGACAGCCCGTCCTCCGCACCGGCGGCGGCCACGTGCGCGAACATCGCCCGGGCGCGTTCCGGCCCGCCGAACTTGTCGCGCACCACGTCGTCCCACGGCTTGCCCTCGGGCGGCATGTCGGGCTGCAGCTGGAAGGGCCGCCACACGACCTCCGCCTGCACGTCCGGCCGCTGCTCCAGCGCACGGTACAGCCGCGTCTCGCCGATCCAGCACCACGGGCACACCACGTCCGCCCACACCTCGATCCGCATCACCACGTCCGCCGCTCCGTTTCAGGGCTCCTGGTATCCGTGAACCCGCAGCTCCAGCCGGTAGGCACGCGGGTCCGCGCCAAAGAACAATCCGCCGTGCCGCACCGACTCGCCCGGCACGTAGTCCAGCGTGGCCTGGCTCGCCTCGATCTCCCGCTCGCCCTCCATCAGCGCGCCCTCCACCGCCACCCCGGCGGCCGTCTCGTGGCCGTGGTTGTCGGCGCGGAACCGCACCAGCCACTGGCCGCCGGCCTTGAGCACGGTATCGGCCTGCACGGTGATGGCAGGGGGCGTGCGCGGCCGGGCGACGACGTCGTACGCCAGGTAGCCCACCACGCCCAGGACCAGCGCCGTGCTCACCAGCGCGGCCACCCACTCCCAGCGCGACTTGTGCCCGCCGCCCTCGCCGCCGTCCCGTGCCAGCCGGTGCGCCATCCCTTCCGGGGGGTTCAGATGATGAGCCGTGCCGACGCCGCGCCCAGCGTGGCGGGAAATCCCAGGACGAGCGTCATCATCAGGCGCGACGAGAACGCGCCGCCGTCCAGCCGGCCAAAGGTCCAGAGAACGTATGCGCTCACGGCCAGCGCCACCACGTATCCCACCACCGTGTTGCGCAGGAACAGGCTCCACCCCGGCGTGCCATGCGACACGTCCGGGGTGCCGCGAAAGGCGAACGCGTAGACAAACGCGTGCATCATGGCCAGCGACACCGCCACCAGCGCCAGGCCGCGCCACGGGGTCATCAGGAAGCTGATGAAGATCATCTCCTCCGTGGGCGCCACGTTGATGGCCAGGAACAGGGCGCCCGCGGCCATGATGAAGAGCCGCACGCCGAACCCCTCGTCGTCCTCGCGCTGGCTGCGCGCGGCGCTGCTCCCCGCGAGCTGGCTGTTGGCCAGCACGGCGCCGAAGCTGGCGGGGACGGACTGGATGGCCACCTTGCCCACCACCTCGCGCAGGGGCTGCCCCAGGTCCACGATACCGAACAGCAGCAGGATCACGAGCGATGCCGTGAGCCCCACGCCATATCCGATCATCCCGTCCTCCAGGTCCTCGCGCCAGTTCGCCGTCTCCTCGAACCCGGAGAAGTAGTCCAGGCCAACGAGCACGGGGATCATCAGGATCATGAAGAGCAGGAGCTTCACCCGGTCCAGGTAGAAGCCCAGCGCCCACATCTCCATGGTCATGAGCAGGGGGAGCGAGAACAGCACGGCGCCCCCGAACGCGCGAGCCAGTCCCCTGAAGAACTTGCGGTCGGCGATGCGTGCCGCGGATGCGGCGGGGGCGCGGACGTCAGCGGCGCGGATGGATTGCGGCATGGGATCGGTCACGGGGACCGGGATGCGCAAAAAGCGGGCTGTGGGCGTGCGGGCGGTGAAAAATCCGGATCGTGCGGATTGGCGGACCCTGTGCAGCGGGCGAGAGCCCCCTCCCCCCGGCCCCCTCCCCCGCTTCGCGAGCAGGAGGGGGAGAACCCAGACCCTGCAGTAAAGCCGGCTCTCTGCACCCGCGGGGCGCCCCTCCCCCCGGCCCCCTCCCCGCTCGTTCCTCGCGGAGAGGGGGAGAAAAGCTCCGGCACGGCGGCAAGCTTCCGTCCTGAGCGGGTAAACCCGCCGCTGGGAAAGCCACAAGCCCCGTCTCGGCTCGCTGCGCTCGCCGAACGAGGCTTCAGCCGCGCAGAACGGCGACGGGAACCCGGCTCAGTCCCCTGCACTTCGCCGTGCCGCGGTCTGTCGGCGCAGGCCGACATCGCGGGTTCATTGCCGCGAATTCATTCGCCGACTTCCCCGGCACGCCTCTGCCACCGCGCCCGATCTGCCCGCACCGTTCCGGAAGCCCGCCGCCGCGAGGGCACCGGGGTATACACCCCCTCCCGCGCAGTTTGCGGGAGGGAGTGGACGAGCCTCGGCGAGGCCGGGGGAGGGCACGTCGCCTGCGCTGCCCTGACGCAGACTCTCAACCTTGCAAGGTAAGCGATGAGCAGGTGGATGGATCCCGCGGCGTGGGCGCGGCTGGTGAGCGGGGAGGACTGCCCCATCTGCCGCGACGGCGGGCCCTCGAACCGGGTCGCGGAGCTGGAGGTGTCGTCGCTGACCATGGGCGACGGGCCCACAACGCTCCCCGGCACCTGCGCGCTCTTCCTCCGCCGGCACGCGGTGGAGCTGCACGAGCTCTCGCCCGACGAGGGCGCCGCGTTCATGCGCGACGTGCAGCTCGTCTCGCGGGCGCTCATGGCGGCGACCGGCGCGGTCAAGATGAACTACGAGGTGCACGGCAACACCATCCCGCACCTGCACATGCACTTCTTTCCGCGCTACGCCGGCGACCCGTTCCAGAACGCGCCCATCAACCCGCGCCTCCCCCCGCCCATCGACAACGCGGACGAGATCGCCCGGATCAAGCAGGCCGTCATGGCCGCGCTCGGCCGGGAATCCTGACGCCCACACCGGGCCGTCATCCACCGCGATCGGCGGATCCGGGCGCCCGCTCCAATCCGCAAAACGCGCGATTTAATCCGCAGCGCTTTTCGCCACATTCTGTCCGATGGAATCCGGGGCACCGTTCTGGTGCGATTCCGCGGGTCTCACCGCCGCGACCTTCCGTCCTTCTCACGATCCGGAATTCCGCGCACGGGATGCAGAATGTCCCGTGAAACACATCACCTGTTGCCCCGCAATCACTTAGAAATCCGGTGACGCAATCTGGTCGAGTGGAGGGAGAAGCCGGCTGCTGTCCCGGCACGAAAATTCCCGCTTTTTGTCGGCACCCAATGTTTCCCCTCCCCTCTCGCACCCGATACGAGACCCCATGATCGAGCCACGCACCTCCTCCCCGCGGCTGGACGACGCCGCACGTTCCCCCCGCGGCCGCCCTTCGCGCCTCGCACGGCTCCGGTGCCTCGCCGCGCTGATGGGCGTGTTCGCACTGGGCGCGTGCGGCGACGGCGGCGGCGCATTGCCGACCAGGCAGCCGGACGCGGCTTCGTTCACGCTGGCCGGCACCGCGACGCTGGCGTGGGTCGCGCCGACGGGCGTGGCCACCAACCCGGTCACCTTCCGCGCCGACGCCACGAGCGACATCGTCACCATCAAGTACTTCGCGGACGGCACGTTCCTGCTGGGCTCCAGCACCGACCGCGCGAACAACTTCCCGGTGACGTACAAGTTCAGCGGCGTGGGCGTGCGGCGCATCTACGTGCGCGGCTACAACGCGGCGGGCACCCAGCTGGCGGGGGCGTACAAGGACTTCACCATCCGCGACCTCATCGCCAACGTGCCGTACTTCTTTCAGTACGCCAACCAGTACGAGCCCGGCGCCACCTGCGCCAACACCACCATGGCCATGCTGCTCAAGTACTACGGCGCCAACTACACCCCGGACCAGATCTACACGGAGTTCCAGAAGAAGTCGCAGGACGAGTTCAAGTTCGACACGATCTTCAACCGCCTCGCCGCGCGCGCCGGGCTCAAGCAGCGCATCCGCGTGCACATGGAAACGGGCTCCGTGGCGCAGATGGAGGCGGAGCTCAACAAGCAGCGCCCCGTCATCATCCACGGAAAGTTCACGAGCTCGGGCCACGTGATGCTGCTCATCGGGAACGACGGCACCAGCTACACGATGAACGATCCGGCGGGCGTGTGGGGGCAGAACCTCTGCAACGGCGCGGGATACGGCGGGTCCGGCGGCGCGGGCGTCCGGTACGCGCGCTACGCCGTGGGCCGGGCCATCACCACGCCCTGGCAGGGCAACTGCACCACGTTCAATCCCAACACCGTCCGCTACCACGAGACGTACCTGGTGCCGTGAACGGGTGCCCCCGATCGTGAGGTAGGTGTTTTTTCGAGAGAGGGTGTTGAAGAATTCTACGTGGAGATCGAAGACGCGGATGATTTCCTGAGGGAGCGCACGCCGGAACTTCAACGTACACAGGTCCTTGCGCGCGACCGAAGGATCTTCTTCGCGCGGCTGAGGGCGGGCCTCCCGGCGTGTTGCCAGCCCTTCGGTTATACGGGCCAGATCCTTCGGTCGGCGCCATGGACCCAGTCTTGGCAAGGATTCGGCGGCGCCTCTCTCAGGAAATCAAGCGCGGGCAGAGTGTCTTAAACACGCTCTCAGAAATGCAGCGGGGCGACGGTTGATCCAGACGGCGCGCGGCCGATCGATGACGCGCAGAAAGGGCCGGCTCCCGTCGCGGGAGCCGGCCCTTTCTCGTTCGATCCGCCAGCGTCCGATCCGCCGCCGTCGTCCCGCCGGTGCTCAGTTCGGCTGGGTGCCGACGGCGCGGCGCACCTCGGCGGCGAGCACGGCCGGCGTGCACGGCAGCGTGAGCACGGCGAGGGTGCCGGGGGGAACGCGGTTGGCTTCCGGCGCCAGGCGC
>DASQZE010000432.1:0-12066 GCA_035638875.1 Longimicrobium sp. | reverse complement strand
CACCGGCACAGGCCCCCACAGTGATTCCCGGCAGACCGGCAATCAGGTGCCCGGCGGCGCGGACCTGGACCGCGGGGACGGGCCGCGAGCGGCGGGCGTGGTGGGTCCCGGCACTGCTCGGGGCGGCGGTGCTTCCCTCCGCCGCCCTGGCTCAGGCCGACGGCGGCGGGAGATGGGCGTGGGAGGCGGAGGCCCAGGCATTCGTGCACGGCACGCGGCAGAGCGGCGCGCGCGGCGAGGACGGGGTGTACGTGCCGAACCACCTGGACGTGCTGGCGTCCGGGCCGGTGGGACGGGGCGTGCTCACGCTCCGGGGCGCGTTCAGCCTGGAGTCGTGGACGGTGGGGCCTCGGGGTACGCCGCAGCTCCTGCAGACGGAGGGGATCTACCAGGGCCGCCCGCTGCGCGACCGCAGCCATCCTCACGACCTGTTCTCCGAGCTTTCGGCCACCGTCGCCGTTCCCGGTCCGCGTGGCAGCGTGCTGTCGCTGTACGGGGCGGCGGCGGGAGCGCCCGTGTACGGTGCCGCCGCCGGCGCCGGGCACGACGGGCGGCCCGGCCCCACCGCGCCCATCGGCCATCACGCTGCGGAGCTCAGCTTTGCCGTCTTCACGGCGGGCCTGTCCGCGCGGTGGATGCGGCTGGAGGCATCCGTCTTCAACGGGCGCGAGCCGGACGGGGAGCGCACGGATCTGGACTTTCGCCGGCTGGACTCCTACGCGGGCCGGCTGGTGCTCGCGCCGGGACGCGGGTGGATGCTGAGCGCCTCGTTCGCCTACCTGGACGACCCGGAGCCGGTGCTGATCGGCGCGCCCGCCGACACTGCCGACGCTGCCGGCGCCACGTCGATGCGGCGCTTGCTGGCTCTGCCCGGTACGGGGCCGCGGCGGCACATCGTGGTGCCCGCGAACGCCGGCCCGCCTCCGCCCACCACCTTGCGCACGGGCACGCTGGCCCTGTCCCGCGCGTTCGCCACCCGCGGCGGCAAGGAAGGGGAGCTGGTGGCCGCGTACTCCGTGGCCCGCCACGCGTACGAAGCGCACCGCCGGCAGAGCGGCTTGCTCGGGCTATCTCTCTCCCTTGGCGGCGGAGAGGCGTTTGGCCGCGCGGAGTTCGTGGAGACGACCGACTTCAGCCTGGAGGTGGACTCGCTTCGCGCGCCCGACCGCAAGCTCCGATTTCCCGGTCAACCGGTGCCCCTGCCGGTCCCGCTGGTGCTGGACGTGGGCGTGCTCTCCGCGGGGTACGCCCGTACGGTGGCCCGGCGCCCCGCGGGCGACGTGTCCGTGGGGGTGGAGGGGACGCTGAACCTGCTTCCGCGTGAACTGCGTGCGGCGTACGGCTCCCGCGCCCCGCTCGGCGTCGGCGTCTTCGTGCGTGTGCGTGCGCGCGCCGGCTCGGTACGTGCGGAACCGTCGCGCACGCCGCCATCGACGTGATCGGTTACCGCGGAGACCTCGTGGATGGAGGCAAGCGGCCCCGGTGAAAGCTTCACCGGGGCCGTGATCTTTCTCTCCCCGACCAGGGTCGCGGCCGGCCGCGGACGGGTTCCTCGTCACGACCGAGCCCGCGAGCTTCAGAACTCCCAGCGCAGCGTGACGCGAAGCTGCCGGGGTTCGACAGGGTGAAAGTGGATGTCCTCCACGCCTTCCGCGGGTTCACCCTGCAGGCGCGACGCGTAGTAGTACTGGATGTCGCGGGCGTCGGAATCCAGCAGGTTCAGCAGCGCCGCCTCAATCCGCACGCCGCGCCCGAGGCGGTAGCCCGCCTCCGCGTTCAGCAGCGTGGCCGCCTGTGCGCGGACGGAGTTGTCCTCGATGAGCGGATACGCGCCGAAGTGGCGCAGGCGCAGCGCCGCGGTGGCGCCGGTTGAGGGCATCCAGGCGACGCCGCCCGCGAAGACGTTCTCCAGCGCAGCGGGAATGCGGTCCTCCCCATACGGGACGCCGGAGAGCCGCGCCCGCGCGAACGACACGTCCGCATCCACCGAAAGAGATGGCAGCGGCCGCCAGAAGTTGGCCCAGGTCACGCCCTGGCGCCGGCTGGTGGCCGTGGGCTCTGTGGCGCCAGCGTCGCCCACAAAGAGCAGCTCGCTCTCCAGCTCCAGCGCCCACAGCGTGAGGGTGGAGCGCAGCCCGGGAAGCGGTGCCGCGCGCAGGCCGATCTCCGCGCCGCGCGAGCGCACCAGCGGATCCACCGGCTCCGCCGCCTCGCCGCTCGCCGGGTCCACGGTAATGACCGTGCCGCGCGCGTCGTTGCTGTGAAAGCCGAACCCGCCGCTCAGGTACATTTCCACGATGGGGCTCGGGGTGAAGACGAGCGACGCCTTGGGACTCACGATCCCCGCGCGCTCCGCCCCCGAGTTCTCCGCGCGGTCGCTCTCCACGTCGAACGAAAAGCCGTCCGCGCGCACGCCCAGCACGCTGCTCAGCCACGGGCTCCACCGTGTCCGCGCCTCGGCGAAGACGCCGCCGGACGCTGTCGTCACCTCGTCCTGGCGGATGGTGCCCTGCCGGGCCCTCGCCTTGGTGCGGTACAGCCCCAGTCCGCCGATGAAGTCCCCGCGCAGCTGCGCGCCCACCGTGAGCGCGTGTGGCCGGCCCAACAGCTCCAGCCGCTGCGTCTGCCGCAGGTTGGCGCCCGTGACCAGGCGCCGGTCGCGCTGGTGGAACTGGTCGCCGCGGAGGGGGTCGTCCAGGAAGTAGCCGAAGTTGGAGTACAGGTCCAGGTCCGACCAGATGCCGAAGAGCTGCGCCTCGCGCGCGAGGCGGGGCGTGGCCTGACTCCACTCCACGGAGAGGCTGTACCGCTGGGCGTTGCCGCCATCCGTGCTGTCGATCTGCGCGTAGCGGCCGATCCGTCCGCTCTCCACGGCCCGCAGCGGGATCTGGTCGCTGGCGTTCCACCGGTTGCGGTACGCGAGGGCCAGCACGGAGAGGCGGGACGTGCCCCGCTCCCGCGTCCAGCGCCCGATCCCCGCCAGCTTGCGCATCTCCTGCGGCAGCTCCCACGGCCCGTCGTACGCGCGCGCCTCGCCGCCCAGGAGCAGGGTTCCGCCCCCTGCCCGCGTGGAGGCGCCGCCCGCGGCGCGCGCAAAGCCGTTCTGTCCGCCCTCCGCGACCACGAACGGCCGGTCCAGCTCGCGCACGAGGTGGATGTGCGCCGCGCCGGCGCTGCCGAAGTCGCCCACCTCCGCGTGCGAGACGCCCAGCCGGTAGTCCAGGTACTCCACGAACTCGGGGATGAGGAAGTTGAGATCCGTGTAGCCCTGCCCGTGCCCATGGCTGGGCATGTTGACGGGCATCCCCTCCACACGCGTATGGAAGTCCGTGCCGTGGTCCAGGTTGAAGCCGCGGACGAAGTACTGGTTCGCCTTGCCGTCGCCGGAGTGCTGTGTGACGATCAGGCCGGGCACGGTTTCCAGGATCTCGCCCTCGCGCAGCAGCGGCCGCGTGGCAATGTCCGCCGCGCCGACGTATCCCTCGGAAGCGGTGGTGGCGCTGCCGATCAGGTTGTCGATGCGGCCCGTGACCGTGATGGTGTCGAGCGCGGTGAGCGGGATGGTATCGCCCGCGGGACGCACCTGGGCGCCGGCCGTTCCCGCGACGAGCGCCGCGGCCGTGGCGAGCAGCACGCCGCACCGCCGTGCCGGATGCAGGGCGGTGCGGAGAACAAAGAAGAAGGAAGGGAGATGGAACGCCTCGAACGGGCGGGCGAGGCGTCGTGCGGGTCGGGTCATCGGGCGAGTCACCCCTCGCGTCCCGGAGCTAGCGCCGGGGCCCAGGGACGCAGGCCGGCCACGGCGGGCGTCCTACGGCGCCCGCGGGTGCGGGGCGCCGCCATCGGAACGCCGGGTGGCAGGCATACGAAAGACTACATGAACCGGCAACCACCAGTCAACGGTATCCAGGTCTGGCAGTCTAAAGCTGAGCGCCTCAGACTCGTGAAACGACGTCCACGCGCCCATCCTCCGAGACAACGATCGCAAGCACAGGCTCCGAGTTCGATTCTACGTACCGCACCGCGGAGTTGTACCGGGCGCCCCGAGATGGATCGCCACGATCGGAAGCACGTCCGTCCAGGATAACTCCGACGGCGTGGCACGTTCCCAAAGGATCCAGCAGGAGCGCACCGTCGATGCCGGTCAACAGCCTGAAAGTTTCCGGTGAGAGCTGAACGGGCAGGATGGGCATCCCCTGCGACCGGAGCCTCGCGGCTTCCTCCCGAGCATTGGCAGCGACAACCAGCATTGTCCCATGCTCTTGAGTCAGCGCTGCTTCCGTCGCCGTCCACAGCACTTCAACATCGACTTGCGGCAACGCGGGAAACACCCGGTCCACGGTTTCCACAAATGTCTGCTTGTCGAGTCGGCTCTGTGGAAGTTGCGGCGTGCCATACCGCATCACCATGAGCGGCTTCTGGCCATGCTGCAACTGCCATTCATGCTGGCTGAGGAAAACGATGGTGAACAGATCTTCGGCCGTCTCACCGTACCCTTCCGTCACGCGTCCCAATCCGTATATGCTCTCGGAGTCCGACACGAGCGACACGTGAGCGGAGGTGGTCTGGAGCAGCTTGCGCGCGGCCACGACGTTGCTCAGCGCAATAGGCTCGGCGAGCCGGACAAGCACCTCGACGTGAGGATGGTTCTTCTCCGCTACGATGAGACTTCCTCTGCCGACGGAGCCCTCATAGCGGAGTGTGGAGATCGTGTTGCACCACTCGATGAGGAAGTGAACACCGTTGATGCCACCAGCCTCGAACGCGATTCGGCCAATGAGCTCTTTCGCTGATTCCCGCAGAAGCTCTTCGCCGGGACGCCGCAAGCTCTGCGTGCTGTGGCCAGGGTTAGGCTCGCTGAGTCCGATGGTGCAGCCGCGAAGGTAGACCTGGACGGTTCCGTGCTGCAGCGACCGGACGACATGGTATCGCTCGTCCACACGGTCGCGGATCAGTGCATGGTGGCGCTCGAATGCAACTCGCTGGAGCAACAGGATCACACTCACCAGATACACGCCCTGGAAACCGAGGACGTCTGCTGGTACGGAGCAGAAACAGACGACCTCGTCAGAGGCAACGCTCGCGAGGCGATTGTTTACGGCTTCTGCGATGCTGCGCCGCAAGATCGTTTCATCGTGCTGCCCTTGAAGCCGCGCGTCCGAGTGATAGACCCGGTCCGGGTGCTCGTCGGAGATCGCGAGCGCATCTGGAAGGATATCCTGGAATAGATCCTCATCGAGACGAGTGTCTCGCTGGATCAGGTGAGTCCGCGTGTCGGGGTTTTCACCGAAGGGAATCGCAATCAAGAGGATCTTCGGGTCGAATGCCCGATCCAGTCGGCGGAACAGGTGCTCAGCCGTAACCTCTGCGGAGATCGCGAAATGCATCTCGTACGGCCATACGGACGCAACGTATTCAGGCTTCTCTGTCATCGGGGAGAATCTTCAAACTGGCCAAGGCAGATGTGCCCCGGGGCGCCGTCTGCATCTGCCCTAGACGAGTTGGAACCGCGCCGAAAGGTACTCGCAAGGGACGTCGTTGGTCTACGGACATCCGGATTCTCGGGGCGCCGGTGAATCACGACTCGCCGGCCTTGCGGGACCGCTGCCATGAACGTATACTGATTTGTCGTTATCAACACTGGCCTCCGAAACCGATCTTCCGTGAACCGCACCACCCGCGCGCTCGTGTCGCTGTACGCGCTCCTCTGCCTGCTGGCAGGGGTGTTCGTGCCGGCGCTGCACGCGGCGGACGTGGGCGCCTTCGGTCAAACGGCGGCAGAGGCCTCGCAGCAGGACGACCGGCGCGACGACACGCCCGCGCCGCAGCCGCACGACCACCAGGGCTGCGTCATCTGCCACGCCGGCCACGGCACGCCGGCGCTGCCGGAGCAGTCGTCGCTAGAGCTCCGGGTCCGGCTGATCGAAATCCTCGACGCCCCGCGCACGTCCCCCGTGCGCGCGTCCGCTCCATCCGTCTCCCTCCCGCCTTCGCGCGCACCTCCGCGCGCCTGATCTCTCCCGAAACATCATCGGTCCATCCCGCCACCGCCGTGTGAAATCGCACGGCGTGTGAGGATGGGTGTGCCGCCCGCCGCGTCCGCGCGGAAGACGGCGCACGCCCCAACACGTCTCATCATCCGGAGATCCATGCCCGTACGCCCCGTCGCGTCCGTGCCATTCGCCGTGCCCACGTGCACCCGGCGCGGCTTCCTGCGCCTGGCCATCGCCGGCGGATCGGCGGCGCTGCTGCCCTTCGCGGCCGCCTGCAACGACGACCCGTTCGACCCCGCGGCGCAGGCGTTCATCGACCTGCGCACGGAAGACGGGCTGCTGAACGGAGTCTACGCCCTGCTGCAGCTCAAGGGCGAGCTCTTTCACCGCGTCTACACCACGCCGTTCGTGGGGATGACCCGCGCCGAGCGCGACGTGTTCCTGGACGTGCGCGACCACACCGCGGCGCACATCCGCTACATCTCCGACCAGCTGGGGACGCGGCGGATCTACGACCTGCTCCTCTTCGACTTTGCCGCCGTGGACCTGTCCGGCCGCGCCGCCGCACTGGGCCGCGCCCGCGCGCTCTGCGACGAGGTGTCCGCAGCGCACGCGTGGATGCTGCCGCGGCTGGTGGATTCCGACACGCGCCTGGTGATGGCCAAGGCGGCGTCCGTCCACGCGCGCCACGCCGCCGTCCTGGGCGCCATGGAGCAAGGGCCGGAGGGCTGGACGACGGGGATCGACGGCGCGACGGGGCTGGCGGCGCAGCGGCCGCTGGCCGACGCGCTGGAGGCGGCGCGCCCCTTCTTTCTCACCATGCTGGACGTGCGGAGCTGACCGTGGCCGACGTGAACGCGCTGAACCTGCTGCTGCGGGTTACGGATCTGCTGGACGCGCTGCACGCGTTCGGCCTGCAGGACCCAGTGCTCCTTCCCGAGGGCTCGCCGGAGCGCGTGGCCTCGGAGCGCATCCGCGCGCACCTGCGGGGCCACGCCGAACGCCTGCGCGCCCTCGGCGCCACGGCGGATGCGCCCGCGGCGGACGCGATCGACTGGACGGCCGGGGGCGGCAGCTTCGCCGGGCCCTTTCAGCTGGTGTTCTTCGACGGGTGGGAGCTGTCGCGGGTGATGCAGCTGCTGCACGACCTGTCCGTGCGCGCCTGGCTGGGGCAGATGGACGCGCTTGCCGCCGATCCCGCCGCGTACGAGGCGGGGGTGCGGATGCACGCCACAGCGGCGCGCTACGCGGCACAGGTGCGGTGGAACCGGCAGGCGGCAGAGCTCACGGACGCCAAGCCGTGGATCACGGGCGCGCAGCCGGGCTTCGACTTCTCGCTCTTTCCGCCCGCGGAGGAGGGCGCTCCGTCGCAGCTGGACGTCGCGGCCATGGTTTACGGGGTGGATGACCAGAGCGGCACCGCGCCGGCCGCATCGTCCGGCGAAGACAACCGCGTGCAGGGCCGCGTCACCCTCCCCGCTGAGCCCGCGTCCAGTGAGGCCTACGACGAACCCCTGGCGGCGGAGAAGGTCGCCGCCGTCCTCACCCTCTTCGTGCCATGAGCCGCCGACTCCTTCGCTCCGCCGGCCTTGCGGCGCTCTTCCTGGCCGCCGCGTGCGACGGCGACGGCCCAGTGAACCCGGGTGCCGGGCCGGCGCGGCTGCGCGTCTTCAACGCGGTGGTGAGCCCCGGCGCGGATGCCATCGAGGTGCGGGTGGCTTCGTCCACCGCGCCCGGCGCCGCCATCCCGCACTCGGAAGCGACCGCGTTCGCGGAGATCGAGCCCGGCGCGCACCGCTTCGAAGCGCGGCTGGCGGGAAGCACGCGCGACCTGTTCGGCGGAAGCGCACGTGCGACGACGGTCGGCGGCTTCGGCTACACGCTGCTCGCCGTGGGGAAGGTGCCCGCGTTCGGGACACCGGACGTGGCGCCGGTGCTGGTCGCGCACGACCCGTTCCCCCCGTCGCGCGTGCCGGGAGGAACCGCCTACCACGCGCGCATCCAGGTGGTGAACGCGGCTCCATACGCGGGCGGCACGGCGGGGGCGGGCGCGCTGCTGCAGGCGTTCATCACGGAAGGAGACGCGCCGGAGAGCATCGGCGGGATCGCGCCGTCGCTCACCATCGGCTTCCGCAACGCCTCCACGCCGCTGGAGCTGCCGGCTGGGCGCTACACCGTGACGCTGGCGCGGCTGAACGGCGCCGTCGTCGCGCGGCAGACGATCGAGCTTGGCGCCGGACACGTGCGCACCCTGATCCTGACGAGCAGTGAGGCCACGGCTTCGCCCTCCCCCGACAACCACCGGATCGTGGTCCTCTCGGACCGGGACTTCTGACGATGACTTTCGCGATCCACACGATGGGTTCCGTGTCCTCCGCCATCCAGCGTGGGCTGCGGCCGGCGGGCCGGGCGCTCTGGCTGGGGCTGGCGTTGCTGATGTGCATCCTCTGCACGCCGTTGCTGGGCGCGCAGACCCCAACGGGCACCGTGTCGGGGCGGGTGATCGACGCCGCCACGAACGAACCCGTCCCCGGCGCGCGGGTGAGCGTGGAAGACGGCGCCGCCCGTACGGTCACGGCCACGGACGGCAGCTACCGGCTCACGGGCGTCGCGGCCGGTCGGCGCGGCATCGGCGTGCGGGTGCTCGGATACGGGCGCCTGGTGGCGGAGGTGGACGTCCCCGCCGGCGGCGAGGCCCGCCGCGACTTCGGCCTCGCCCCGGCGGCGCTCTCCCTGGATGAGATCGTGGTGACGGGGACTGCGGGACCCACGGAGGTGCGCGCCGTCCCCAACACCATCACCGTGCTCACGGCGGAGCAGATCGAGCGGCGCGGCGTGACGCAGATCCAGGACCTGTTCCGCGGCGACGTGCCGGGACTCTTCAGCGCGGAGGCGGCGGGCGGCGCGGCGACGGACCGCGGCAACCGCGTGCGGCTGTACTCGCGGGGCGGCAGCAACCTGCGCGGGGAGGCGTCGCCGCCCAAGGTGTACGTGGACGGCGTGCTGCTGACGGATCCGGGCCAGCTGAACGTGCTCGACCCCCGCTCCATCGAGCGCATCGAGTTCGTTCCCGGCCCGCAGGCGTCCACGCTGTATGGCTCCGGCGCCATCAACGGGGTGATGCAGATCTTTCTCAAGAAGGGCAGCTTCGGCGCCGCGCGTCCGCGGGTGACGGTGGAGGCGTCCGCCGGGACGGTGCAGAACTCGTTCGACGACCGCGTGGTCGCCGCGCAGAACCATCACGTGGAAGTCTCCGGCGCGCGGGCCAGCACCACCTACACGCTGGGCGCGTCGTGGCAGTCCGAGGGTCCGTGGATTCCCCGCCGCGACGAGGAGCGCATCGGGCTCAACGGCGGGATGCGGATGGAACTGGGCCGCTTCACCGCGGACGCCGCGGTGCGCTACGGCCGGCTGTCGTTCGATGGCAGCTCGCGCCCGTTCGAGGCCCGCGAGGTGCGCGAGGGACGGCGCCGGCTGGACAATCCGCTGCTCCTGATCGGGACGGAGCTGGACGACCGGTGGACGCAGCGCGCCTTTGCGCTGAACCTCCACTACGCGGCCACGCCCTGGTGGCGCCACCAGGTGACGGCGGGCTACGACTCGCGCCGTGCGGAGGGACGCACGCCGCCGGGCTTCTCGTTTTTCTCCGATTCGCTCTACACCGTCAGCGAGTCGGACGGGAGCGCGACGACGCTGCGCTACGCCAGCACGGCGGAGGTGCCCCTGCGCGGCGCCATCCGCCCCACGCTGACGGCAGGCATCGAGTACAACGGGGTGACGAACGTCTCCAGCTCCGGCCTGGGGTCGATTGAGACGGGCCCGTTCGAGGCGTCGTCGTTCGGTCGCGTGGAGAACCGCACCACGGGCGTCTTTACGCAGGCGCAGGTGGCGCTGTGGGACGCCGTCTTCCTCACCGCCGGCGTACGCGCGGAGGACGACGCCGACTACGGCCCGGCCTACGGCACGAGCGTCTCGCCGCGCGTGGGTGCCAGCGTCGTCCGCGATCTGGGCGCGCTGACGCTCAAGGTGCGCGGTGCGTGGGGGCGCGCCACCAACCCGCCCGGCGCCGAGGCGCGGCTGGACGTGTTCAGCACGGACCTGTCCGGGCAGCGCATCCGCAGCCGGCTCGGAAACCCGGCGATCGGGCCGGAGACGCAGCAGGGAACGGAATGGGGCGTGGAGATGTCGTTCGATGCGCGCACGCTCCTCTCCCTTTCCTTTACCGGCTACCGTCAGACGGCGGACGACCTGATCGACGACGTGCTGCTGATCGTGGTCGACAGCACCATCCTGGGCGAGCTGGGCGATCCGCTCATCTATCCCCAGGTGCAGACGGTGAACCTGGGCCGCGTACGCAACACCGGGTGGGAGGCGCAGGGCCGCGCGGTGCTGGGCGCGTTCACCGTGCGGGGTGCGTTCGGCACGGCGCGGAGCCGGGTGCTGCGGCTGAACAACCCCGATGACCAGCGCTACGCCATCGGCCGCGCGCTGATCGGCCCGGCGCAGGAGCAGGGCTCGGTGGACGTATCGTACGCGGGGCGGCGGCTGCGCTCCGGCATCCGGGTGCTGCACGTGGGTCCCGTGCGGCTGCTGCGCAACGACCTGCTGCAGGAGGGTGCCACGCGCGCCCGCACGCCGCGGCTGAGCCCGCGGACGTGGGACCCGTTCAACTTCGACCTGGGCGTGGGGAGCTACACCGCGCCGGCGTACCGGCTGGTGGACGTGGACGCGGGATGGCGCCTCGCCTCGTCCACGGACCTGTTCGTCCGCGTGTTCAACGCGCTGGACTACTACCGCAACGACGTGGTGAACACCGGCGTGGCGCGCGGCCGCCGCACCCTGGCCGGCGTGCGGGTGACGTTCTGATGATGCTCCGCCGCGCTCTCCTCCCGCCCATGGCCGCCATGGTTGCCCTCCTCGCGCTGGCCGGCCGTCCGGCCGCCGCGCAGGGGGCGGGCGACACCGTGCGCGGCACTGTGAGCGGCGCGGACTCGCTGCCGGTTGCGGGCGCGGAGGTGACGGTGCGCTCGGCGCGGACGCTGGAGACGCGCCGGGCACTCTCGGACGCGGCGGGGCGGTGGCGGGTCGTCTTTCCGGACACCAGCCACGCGTACGAGGTGGCGGTGCGGCGGATCGGCCACCAGCCGGCGCGAGTGCGGGTGGAGCGGCGGGGAGGCGCGCTTCCGCCAGCGAGCGTGGTGTTGGCGGCCGAGGCGCTGGTGCTGGAGGGGGTGACGGCAACGGCGGGCCGGCGAACGCCCGTGGTGACGGCCCAGCCCGGCGGCGACCGGCTGCCGCACGAGCGCTCCGCGGTGCAGAGCTGGGACGGCGGCGATCACACGCGCTTCCAGCGCGGCGAGCTGGAAGCGGTGGCGGCGCTGGGAAGCGGGGCCACGGTGCTGGACGACGGCACCGTCTCCGTCGGCGGGCTGTCGCCGGGGCAGAACGCCTTCCGCATCGACGGGCTCTCGTTCGGCGGGCGGACCCTGCCGCGGCTGGGGACATCGTTCGGGTACGGCACCTCGCAGGCGGCGGACGCGGCGCGCGGCGGCTTCAGCGGCGGCGAGGTGTCGGCATCGCTGGTGGAGGGCCACTTCCAGTCCCCCGAGCTGGCGCTCTCGCTGCGCGGATCCGACCCTGCGCTGCAGGCGGGCGCAGCCGAGGTGGGCGGCGTCGGGGCCGGCTACCGCGAACGGGAGATGGCGTTCGGCTACCAGGCCGGCATCCTGGACCAGCGTGCCAGCATCGCCGTCTCCGGCGACCTGCGCAGCCGCACGGCGCCGCTCCGCTCGCTGCGCGTGGATGATCCGTCCGCCCTGCGCGCCTTGGGGGTGGCGCCGGACTCCGCCGCGCGGCTGACGGCGATCCTGGGCCGGCTGGGCGTCCCCGTCGCGCCGGACGGGGTGTCGGACCGGAGCGCGCGCGACGCGGTGAACGTGCTGGCCAACGTGGGGCTGCACCAGCTGTTCGGCGGGATCGACGGCGGCCTGCACGTGCAGGCGGACCGCACGACGAGCGGCCCGCTCGGCACCGGTCCATCCACCCTGCGCGCCGCGCTGCCGGCGGCGAGCAG
>DASQZE010000431.1:0-2483 GCA_035638875.1 Longimicrobium sp. | reverse complement strand
CCCCGGCAGGGCGTCGTGCTCACCTCCGCGAACGACGGGGCCAGCTGGACGGACACTCGCATCTCTCTTCCCGGGATGGAGCCGCAGCTGCTCGACATCTGGGCGTCGGGACCCGGCGACGTGCACGCTGTGGGGCGCGCGTACGACACCAACACGGCCAGCAGCGCCGCGCTCCGCATGCGCTACGACGGCACCGCCTGGACCTCGGCGGTGGCGGATTCGGCGTCCGGGCTCTACACGGTCTGGGGCGCCGGGGGAACGATCTTCGCCGCCGGCTACCACGGGGCGTTCCTGGCGGGGGACCGCAAGGGGCTCATCCTGTCGTCCACGGACGGTGGCCGGACGTTCGCGCGGACGGTCGTCGCGCCGGCGGTGGGCAACTTCCGGGAGTTCAGCGCGGCATGGGGTGCATCGCCCACGAGCATGTACCTGGTGGGCACCGGGGGCGGCATCCTGCACTTCGACGGGACGCGCTGGGAAGAGACCGGTGCGGCCGCGCGCACGCCGCTCTCGGCGATCTGGGGCTTTTCGGTCACCAGCGTCTACGCCATGGGCGGCGGGGGAGCCGTGCTGCACGGCGTCCGCTGACGCGCCTTGGGATCAACCGGAGCCGCCCCCGGCACCTGCCGCCGGGGGCGGCTCGCTCGTATCCCCGCCTTGCCACCCCCGCCCGGCCGACGCAAACTCCCTGCGCCGTGCGAGAGCGCACTTTCGCACTTTCGCACTTTCGCACTTTCGCACTGCCGTTGATGTCCGAGCTGTCCGGCACCGCCCTCCCGTCCATCCTCGTCCCGCCGCCGGGGCCGCGTTCGCGCGCGCTGGCGGCGGAGCTGGCGCGGTGGGAATCGCCCAACGTCACCTACCTGGCGGAGGACTTTCCCGTCTTCTGGGAGGCGGCGCGCGGGGCCAACGTGCTGGATGCCGACGGCAACGTGTACGTGGACCTGACCTCCGCGTTCGCCGTGGCCGGCATCGGGCACGCGCACCCGCGGGTGGTGGATGCCATCCAGCGCCAATCGGCCACGCTGCTGCACGGCATGGGCGACGTCCATCCGCCCGCCATCAAGGTCGAGCTCCTCCGCGCCCTGGCGGAGGCCGCGCCGGGCGGACTGACGAAGAGCGTGCTCGCCAGCTCCGGCGCGGAGGCGGTGGAGGCCGCGCTCAAGACGGCCATGATCGCCACGGGCAAGCCGCGCGTGCTCGCCTTCCACGGCAGCTACCACGGGCTCACCTACCGCGCGCTGTCCGTCTCCGGCCGCGAGGACTTCCGCGCCCCGTTCGCCGCGCAGCTGGCATCCAGCGCCGTCTTCGCGCCGTATCCGTACGCGTACCGCTCGCCGTTCGGGCGCGACGCGAACGAAGTGTGCGCGGCCACGCTGCGCTATGTGGAGCACGTGCTCGACACGCCCGGCTCCGCGGCCGAGGCGATCGGCGCCATCCTGGTGGAGCCCATCCAGGGGCGCGGCGGCGACGTGGTGCCGGCTGACGCCTTTCTCCCCGGCCTGCGCCGCATTTGCGACGAGCGGGGGCTGCTGCTCATCCTGGACGAGATCTACACGGGGTTCGGGCGCACGGGGCGGTGGTTCGCGTGTGACCACTGGGGTGTGGTGCCGGACGTGCTCATCGTGGGCAAGGGGCTCACGGGCGGATTTCCGTTCTCCGCCTGCATCGGCACGGACGCGGTGATGGATGCGTGGCCGCGCTCCACGGGCGAGGCCCTGCACACGAGCACCTTCCTGGGCCACCCCGTGGGATGCGCGGCGGCGCTGGCGAGCCTGTCCGTGCTGCGCGACGAGCGGCTGGTGGAGCGCGCGGCGGAGCTGGGCGGGCGCATCCAGGACCGGCTGCGGACGATGACGGCGGACCACCCCCACGTGGGCGAGGTGCGCGGGCGGGGGATGATGATCGGGATGGAGATGGTGCGCGACCGCGACTCGCGCGCGCCCGCGCCGGAGCTGGCCGGGCGGGTGGTGGTGGAAGGGCTGCGCCGCGGCGTGCTGCTGCTGGGCGGCGGCATCTACGGCAACGTGCTGTCCTTCTCGCCCCCGTTCGTCATCACGGAGGAGCAGGTGGATTTCGCGCTCGGTGTGATCGGGGAGATCCTGGAGGAGATGCGAGGTTCCGGCCTCCACGGCTGATGGCCTTCTCCCCGTGCCGTCACGGGCTGAAGGGGCGCCCGCCCTCTCCTACCCAGTCCCAGGTTTCTGTGTGCATTGGGGTCAGGATAGGAATCACGCGGAGGACGCGGAGACAAACTGATCCCGAATCGCACGGTTGATTGTGCATGCGGAGTATTACTGCTTTCTTTGAAGCATAAATGCACAGTCAATCAGAGAATCTGGTATGATACCATTTCTCTTGATTATTTGTTCACTTCGTTTACATTTGGTTCACCTTCAACCGGAGGCTGGACCGATGTCGCAATGGGATTTCCCGCCGATCAAGGAATCCGCCGAGGAACTGCTCGTCCTGCTCAAGCATGA
>DASQZE010000430.1:0-2040 GCA_035638875.1 Longimicrobium sp. | reverse complement strand
GGCGCCGGGCTCCGTCGTCATCGACCTGGCGGCGCCCAACGGGGGGAACTGCGAGCTCACGCGGCCGGGCGACATCGCGGTGGTGGATGGGGTGCGCATCTTTGGCCCGCTGAACCTGGCGGCGGAGATGCCCGTGCACGCCAGCCAGATGTACGCGCGCACCCTGGCGGCCCTCATCACGGAGTTCGTGAAGGACGGCGCCTGGGCTCCGGCCGAGGACGACGACATCTACCGCTCCGCCTGCGTGTCCCGCGGCGGCGAGATCGTCAACGAGCGCGTCCGAGGCCTAGTGCAGCCGTCGCCGGCCTGAGGCATTCCGCTCGGTACCGCGATTGATTTCCTGAGGGAGCTCAGCGCAGATCCTTCGGCCGCGCGCAGGGTGTTGTGCACGGGCGAGCGCCGGCGGGCGCTCCCTCAGGAAAACAACGCGGTTGATTTCGCCTGCTGGCGTCCGGGCATCTGCGCCGGCGGTCGCTGGCGACGACGGTCGAGTTCGTGCCGGCGCCGTCATCCATCGGCGCGCGGCGCAGCAGGGCAGGGAAGCGCATCATCCATCCGCACCATCGCAGTCCCACCCCAGCCGTGTGGGTTCCATGGTCATCACCCTGCTGTTCGTGTTCGTGCTCGCCGCGTTCGTGGGCTACGAGGTCATCACCCGCGTTCCGCCCCTGCTGCACACGCCGCTGATGAGCGCCACGAACGCCATCTCCGGCATCTCCCTGGTGGGCTCGCTGGTGCTGGCAGGGGCAGACCGTGGGCAGCTGGCCACCATCCTGGGCTTCATCGCCGTCACCGCGGCCACCGTCAACGTCGTGGGCGGGTTCCTGATCACCGACCGCATGCTCAAGATGTTCCGCCGGCGGCTTCCCGGCGGCGGCGGCGAGGGCGGAAGCGGCGACGGCGTGCGCCCGGACGGCGAGGCGCCGCGATGATCGCCCTGCTGCTGCAGGCGGAGCCCGCCGCGCACGGGCCGGCGCTCGCGCTGGACGCGCGCGGCGTGGCCATCCAGCTCACCTACCTGGCGGCCGGGGTGCTGTTCATCCTGGGCCTGCGTTCGCTCACGCGGCCGGACCGGGCGCAGCGGGGGATGCAGCAGGCCGCGCTGGGAATGCTGCTGGCCATCATCGGCACGCTGCTGCACCACGAAATCGTACGCTACGACTGGATTTTGGGCGGGCTGCTGCTGGGGACGGCCATCGGCTACCCGCTGGGGATGTACGTGCCCATGACGGCCATGCCGCAGCGCATCGCCGTAAGCCACATGTTCGGCGCGCTGGCGGCCACGCTGGTGGGGGTCGCGCATTACTGGCTGGAAGGCGGTGAGGTGTCGCGGCCCATCATGGCCGCCCTGGGGTTCGAGGTGCTGTTCGGCGCCATCACCATCACGGGCAGCTTCATGGCGTTCGGCAAGCTGCAGGGCTTCATCTCCGGCACGCCCATCACCTACCGCGGGCAGAACGCCACCAACATCGCCCTGTTCGCGGCGACCGTCGGCACCTTCTGCTACCTGGTCTTTCGCCCGGATTCGCCGGTGCTGTTCTACGGGATGGTGGGCTGCGCGCTGGCGATCGGGGTGCTGATGGTGCTGCCCATCGGCGGCGCGGACATGCCGGTCATCGTCTCGTTGCTGAACTCGTACGCGGGCTTGGCGGCGGCGGCCACGGGGTTCGCCATCGGCAACACGGTGCTGATCGTCTGCGGGGCGCTGGACGGGGCGTCCGGGCTGCTGCTGAGCGTGCTGATGAGCAAGGCGATGAACCGCAGCTTCGGCAACGTGCTGTTCGGGGCGTTCGGCGCGGCGCCGGAGCCGGGCCAGGCCGCGGAGGGGCTGGCGGATCGCCCCGTGCGCTCCACCACCGCCGAGGACGCGGCGGTCCAGCTGGCGTTCAGCCGCCTGGTGGTCGTGGTCCCCGGGTACGGGATGGCGGTGGCGCAGTGCCAGCACCAGGTGCGCGAGCTGGCGTCGCTGCTGGAGCGGCGCGGCGCGGAGGTCAAGTACGCCATTCACCCCGTCGCCGGGCGGATGCCGGGGCACATGAA
>DASQZE010000429.1:0-2961 GCA_035638875.1 Longimicrobium sp. | reverse complement strand
GGACCACGGGGGGCGGGTACCGTACGGACGGCGTGGACGTGGTGGCCACGCTGGACGACGCCCTCGTCCGGATCACCCCCGGCGGAATCGACACCGTGACGCTGGGCACCGCGAACCTGGCGGACTGGGACGTCAGGGACGGATGGACCGCCTACGCCCGCCGCACCAACGGCTCCCTCGCCTCGGAGGTGTGGCTGGTCTCGCCTGCCGGGGTGCAGACCAACGTCTCCGCGCTCTTCGACTCGGCCGTGCTGCGGGCGCTGGGCCCCGGCGGCCAGGTGGTGTTCCAGGCCTCTGGCCGCCTGTGGCTGTACACCCCCGGGGGCACGGCCGTGGACATCGCCTCCGACAGCGGGCGGCCCGTGTGGCGCAACGGGGAGCTGTACATCCTGCTCGCCAACAGCGTGTTCCGCGTTATCCGCTGACAGCGGGCCCGGATGGAAAGACGAGAAGCCCCGTCGGGCGAGTGGAGTGAGCAGCTTTCGGCACTCCTCGGGCGGTGGGGGAACTGGTCCCGCTCTCGGACTGACCATCGGGGACTGCCCAGGAGCCGGGGGCGAAAACGGTTTCGCATCGCTGTCATTCCGGCGGGAATGCTTAGGTTCACCGCTTGCGGTCGAATGAGTGTTCTCATCACAGGGCTTGCCCTTGTGCTCCCCACCATCACGTCCCTTTCTCGGAGCGAAGGATGGAAGAGCTGGAAGAGAGCGCCGTTGCGAAGGCGCGGCGCCTAACCGCAGAACGGAGGAGGTTGGAACGTCAAGGGTCGCTGGAAGGATTGGAAGCGGCCCGATCCGAGCTTGCTGCGGTTGAACGTGCTCTCGGGGATGACGAACCGACGAAAGTTCTGGCCCCGGTGCGGAAACGGCATTAAATAGCGGAACCTGGAATGCTCAATCCCCTCCATGTTCAAGGCCACCCCATTTATGTCCAAGCCCTCCCCCTCGGTAACGCGAAGGACCTTTCTGCAGCACACGGCGCTCACCGCCGGCGCGGTGATGGTGAGCGGCGCCTGGCGGTTCGAGTTCGCCCCCAACGACAGGGCGCTCATCGAGAGCGTCGGCGAGGCGTGCCGGCGGCTGGCGCCGCTCGGCTGGCGGCAGCTGCTGCTGGACGTGACCGCGGGCGGCCTGGACATCGCGGCCGGCGACCTCGCGGCCCAGCTGGCCAGGCCGCTCAACATCGACCGCGCCCACCCCGGCTTCGGCGACTTCAACCTCAAGGGAATGCGCGCCGTCGAGGCGGGCGCGCCCGACCGCAGCCTGCTGTACCACGCGTTCGCGTCCGCCGGCGTGTCGGCGAACCGGGGCGGTGCCGCGCTGGACGGCTTTCCCACGCTGACAGAGATCGACGCGGTGGAGAACTACGTGTACGGCGTGCAGCCGCCCACGCTGGAGGGGCTGCGCGCGCGCGCCGGGGGCAACCCGCTGGGGATCGTGGTGTTCGCCCTGCAGTACCGCAACACGCCCAACTCGGTGCACGGCCGCCACGCCGAGCTCTGCTTCTCGCGCACCGGCATTGCCCGCATCGGCACCATCGAGCCGCTGTACAACGCGCGCACCCGCACCTTTCAGCCGGTCGATCCGCAGCGGCCCTTCGACTTTCGGGTGGTGCCGCAGCGCTTCGCGGCCTTCATCGCCATGCGGGCCACCGGCGACGCGGGAACCTTCGGCCCGCAGGACGCGCTGCCCTGCGACGCCCAACTGGGGTTTTGGGTGCCGCTGCACAAGCTGTTCAACGGGCCGGAATGCATCGCCGGCACCGACATCGACCTGGAGGTGAGCCGCGACCTGCGCAACGACGCGCTGGCGCAGTTCCACCGCTGGCTGGACGTGAACGGCTACCAGAACAACTGGCGCGGCGACGTCCTGGACCAGTTCCCGTTCCTCATCCGCAACGAGCACATCGCGTCGTTCTCCCGCCGCGCGGAGTTCGGCCCCGGGATCATGGAGCCGCGGCCCGCGCCGCTGGCCAACATCGCCGAGTACGAGGGCCGCCGGCTCACCTGGCCGGTGGATCCCGCCTTTGCGTCCAATCCCCGCAGCCTCGCGTTCTCGTCCGCACAGGTCCTCCCCGGGCCGGCGGCCACGACGCCGGCGTACATGTTCGATACCTCGCAGAATACGCAGCGGCCGGCACCGGAGTACCTGAACCTGCGCCACCGCGTGCACCCGGACGGCAGCGTGGAGAACCTGAACCTGCGGCCGGACATGATGGAGACGATCCGCGCGGGCGACTATCAGGCGCAGCACCACGTGGACTACGTGGGCGACGGCTGGGTCGAGGCGCGGTGCACCGCGCTGGAAGCGGCGATCCCCATGCGGGTGCCTGCGTACGCGGTCGTGGGCCCCCCGGACTTCTTTCCCCGGGTGAGCCAGCGCGACCTGATGAACTGGTGGAGCAGCGAGGTGCCGCGGACGGTGCGCGCGGCGCTGTGGGCCATCCCGCCGCTCACCCTCTCGCAGACGCGCATCGCCGCCAACATCACCCTCCCCATCAACTTCAGCATCGACGACACCACGGTCACGGCGATCGTCACGCAGCCCACGGACGGCAGCGGGCCCGTGCAGCCGCCCAACGGTCCGCTGCCCGACGAGCTGACCGGGCTTCCCGACGGCTCGCCCGGCCTCTTCGATCCCGGCTGGGACACCAGCCAGGGGATCTACTTCACCGAACCCGACTCGCCGCTGCAGAAGTTCCTGGCGGGCTACGGCCTGGGCGCCCCGTTCGTGGAAGACGCCAAGCTGTGCGCCGCGTACGGCGCGTACTGGCCGGGGGTGTCGCCCGACTCGACGCGCACCTTTCAGCCCGGCAAGTGGCTCGGCGGCATCCTGTACCCATGGCCCACCATCGCGCCGCTCACCGACGAGGAGATCGGGATCGTGCCCACCGCGGGCGGCAGCTACATGCCGTGGGACGGCGTGCGCGGCCCCAGCGTGAGAACGGTGGACGGCCGGCCGG
>DASQZE010000428.1:0-4104 GCA_035638875.1 Longimicrobium sp. | reverse complement strand
GCCGCCGCGGACATGCGCCTGTACGCCGCCAAGCACGCCGGCCGCAACCGCGTCCGCGCCTGACGGGGAGATCCGCATCGTCCGAGTGCCAAACAGAAGGCCTCGCGCGGAGAGCGCGGAGGACGCGGAGCAGGTTCCGCGTCGTCCGCGTTTTTGTCGTGCGTGACGGATCGTACAGCAGGATGGGATGATCTGATCGCACCCATTGCACGGGGCCGTCACTTCGTGCACTTTATCCGCCGCGACCTTCATCATCCCCTGCTTCCTGCTGATCATGACCGGCCCGGGCCTGGAATCCCTCATCACGTGCGACCTCCTGCACGCCATGGCGCGCGACGTGACCTACGCGCGCGGATACGCCTACGCCCAGGACGGGCGCGTGCAGGAGATCTCGATGCTGGACGGCGTGCTCTCGGCGCGGGTCGAGGGGCGGGAGAACTACCGCGTGCGGCTGTTCCGGCAGGGAGACAAGCTCGACTTCGACTGCACCTGCCCCGTGGGCAACGAGCTGCGCTTCTGCAAGCACTGCGTGGCGGCGGGGCTGGGGTGGCTGATGGCGCAGGGAACGCCGCTGGGCGCGGAGGCGGCCGGCACCGTGCCCGGAGACGTCGCGCTCACCCGGATCGGCGCTTTTCTCGACGGATTGGATGCGCCGGCGCTGCGCGAGCTGCTGCTGGCGGAGGCACGGATGGACGGAAACCTGCGCGAGCGCCTGCTGCTGCGGGAGGCGGCGCAGGATGCCGATCCCGCCGCCGTGGGCCGCCTTCGCGCGGCCATCGACCGGGCCACGGAGACGGGTGGGTTCGTGGATTACGACGACACCTACGCCTTCGCCAGCCGGCTGGATGACGTGGTGGATGGGCTCGCCGCGCTGTCGGACGTAAATCCGGCCGCTGTAGTCGGGCTGGCGGAGCATGCCATCCGGCAGGTGGAGGAGGCGCTGAACGACGTGGACGATTCCAGCGGCGCAGTGGGCGACGTGCTGCAGGGGCTGCTGGAGCTCCACTTCCAGGTGTGCATGGAAACCCGGCCGGAGCCCGTCGACCTCGCGCGGCGCCTGTTCACGGCCGAGCTGGAGACGGACTACGACACCTTCTCCGGGGCCGCGGAACGCTACGCGGAGGTGCTGGGCGAGGCCGGGCTGGCGGAATACCGCCGCCTCGCGCAGGACCGGTGGGATGCGGTGCCGCCGCTCGGCCCCGGCGAGCGCGACCCGGACGGCCGGTACCACCGGTGGGAGATCACACGGATGATGGAGGCGCTCGCCCGCGCGGACGGCAGCCTCGGGGAGCAGGTCGCCGTCAAGAGCCGCGACCTGTCGAGCGCGCACGCCTTTCTGCAGCTCGCGGAGCTGTACCGCGAAGCCGGCGAGCACGATGCGGCGATGGAGTGGGCGCGGCGCGGGCTGGACGCGTTCCCCGGGAGCCCGGACCCCCGGCTGGAGCTGTTCCTGGCGGATGAGCTTCACCGGCGCGGGGAGCACGCGCAGGCGGCGGAGCTCGCCTGGGCCGGCTTCGCGCGCGGTCCGTCGCTGGATAGGTACCAGCTCCTCCACGAGCATGCCGGCCGCGCGGATGCGTGGCCCGCGTGGCGTGAGCGCGCGCTGTCGCTGCTGCGCGAGGCGGCGGGGCCCGTTCGCGCCCGGCAGCGGGCGTTGGGCGTGGAGCGGATGGACGCACATTCCCAGCTCGTCCGCGTCTTCCTGTGGGAGGAGGACGTGGAGGCGGCGTGGCGCGAGGCTGCCGAGGGCGGCTGCGCGGACGAGCTGTGGCTGAAGCTCGCGGAGATGCGCGAGCCCACGCACCCCGCGGATTCGCTGCAGGTCTACCTGCGCCACGTCGATGAGGTGCTGGTGAGCACGGGCGACCGCGCCTACACCGAGGCCGTGCGCGTGCTGCCGCGCGTGCGCGACGCGATGCAGCGCGTGGGCGAGGACTTCGACGGCTACGTGGCCCGCCTGCGCGAGACGCACAAGCGAAGGCGCAAGCTGATGGAGATGCTGGATCGCTTCGAGCGGCGCAGCGCGGCGGCTTAGGCGGGCGGAACGGACCGTATATCCTGCGTGGTGAGGAGAGGCGGAGCGTCCGCCGAAGCGCCAGGAAGTCGGGGTCTCACGCGGAGGGCGCGGAGGACGTGGAGAGGGTTCCGCGTCCTCCTCGGCGTTTGTGACGGGCGATGGTCCGTGTGGAAGCCGCGGGATGATGGGGCGGATGGGATCGGGCGGATCGGGCGACGGGGTGCGGGGCGGGGGAGGGGCGCGTTAGAATGGGGGCGCTCGTGTCCAATCCGCTGCCCATCGTGCGTTCCGTGCGGCCCCCATGCCGTGCGGCGCGCCGTCGCATCCCGATCCCGATCGGCCCGAAGGATTCCGTTTGAGCTCGCAATCCGCCCCGCTGGCCACCTCCGCCGAACCGGCGCACGCAGGCGCGACCCCCGCCGCGGGGTCCGGCGCCCTGCTGGCTATGTTCACCGCCGCGGTGTTCCTCAGCGCGTTCCTGCTGTTCCTGGTGCAGCCCATGTTCGGCAAGATGGTGCTGCCGCTGCTGGGCGGGTCGCCGGCGGTGTGGAACACCTGCATGCTGTTTTTCCAGGCCGCGCTGCTGGGCGGATACCTGTACGCCCACGTGTCGTCGCGGTGGACGGTGCGGCGGCAGGCCATCGTCCACCTGGTGCTGCTGGCCGTCGCGGCGCTGGCGCTGCCGGTGAGCGTCCGCGGCGCGGTACCCCCCGGCGGCGGCGCGCCCATCCCGTGGCTGCTGGCGCTGATGGCCATGACCGTGGGCGCGCCGTTCCTGATGCTGTCGGGGACGGGCGTGGTGCTGCAGCGCTGGTTTTCGCGCAGCGGGCATCCGCAGGCCGCCGAGCCGTACCAGCTTTACGCGGCCAGCAACCTGGGGAGCGCGCTGGCCCTGCTGGCGTATCCGTTCCTGATGGAGCCGCGGTTGCGCCTCGCCGGCCAGAGCGGCACGTGGGCCGTCGGCTACGGGCTCCTGGCGCTGCTCATCGCCGCGTGCGCGTGGCGCGTGTGGCGTACGGCGGATGCGCCGGCATCCATCGAATCGTCCGTATCGAGCGAATCAGCCGCGGCCAGCGCATCCGATGCATCGACCGCATCTGCCGCATCGATCGAAGTTGCCGCATCGGCCCGCTCCGCCTCGGCTGACGCATCCATCGCATCGGCGGAATCGGCGGGATCGACCGGATCCACCGCATCGGCGGAATCGGCGGAATCCATCGCATCGACCGGATCTACCGCATCGCCCGGGTTCGGCGCGGCGGACGCATCGATCGCACCTCCCGCATCCACGGTATCCAGCGCATCTGCCGTAGACGCGGAGGGACCGCCGTCGGTGCGCGAGCGGCTGACCTGGACGGGGCTGGCGTTCATCCCCAGCAGCCTGCTGCTCGCCGTGACGACGTACGTCACCACGGACCTGAGCCCCGCGCCGCTGCTGTGGGTGCTGCCGCTCGCCCTTTACCTGCTGAGCTTTACGCTCGTATTCGCGCGCCGGCCGCTCCTGCCGCACGCGTGGATGGTGGCCGTGCACCCGTCGGCCATCGCCATCGCGGTGCTGCTGCTGGCGACAGGGCACCTGAAGAGCCCCGCGTTGGCCGTGCCGCTGCACCTGCTTGGATTGTTCGTCGTCTCCATGACGGCGCACGGCGAGCTGGCCCGGCGGCGGCCGCACCCGCGGCACCTGACGGAGTTCTACCTGTGGATCTCCGTGGGCGGCGTACTGGGCGGCGTGTTCAACGCGCTGGTGGCGCCGGTGGTGTTCAACGACGTGTGGGAGTACCCCATCATCCTGGGGCTGGCCTGCGTGGCGCGGCCCTGGCCGGAGGAGCGGCTGGGGTGGCGCAAGCACCTGTTTGCGCTGGTGCGGGCGGCGGCGTTCACGTACGCGCTCATCTACCTGACCCGGCAGGATACGCTGGCGCCGTTCGTGGTCGTGATCGTGGGCTTTCTGCTGGTGAGCCTGCTGAGCGTGGGGCTGGGACGCACGCCCGTGTGGCTGATGGCGTGCATTGGCACGGTGCTCGCCGTCCGCGCATACGCCACGCTCACGGAGCCGGGCGTGCTGCTGGCGGAGCGCACGTTCTTTG
>DASQZE010000427.1:0-4838 GCA_035638875.1 Longimicrobium sp. | reverse complement strand
AGCGATTCCGACTGCGCGGGAAGAAGAAAGCTGGGCTGGAGTGGTCGCTGTGGTGCACGACGCACAACCTGCTGAAGCTGTGGAGGCACTCCAAGCGCATCAATGGGCGGAGTGTGTCCTGCACGGCCGCACTGGCTGCGTGAAACGCCTGGGAGCAGTGTTTCTCAACCACTTTAGGCAAATCTAAGCTGGAGGGGGGCGAGTGAGGGCTGGAGCGTCACCATCGATTTCCTGCCCCCACTGATGCCGCTCACCCGCCAGACGATTTGCTGGACGGGCTCAATAGGGAATAGGGAATAGCCTGCAACGGCAGGAATCCCTACGTGAGCGCGGGGCGGCGGACATCGGTCCGCCGCCCCGCTGGTCGATCCCCGCCCAACCGCCTTGTTTTCCTGAGGGAGGCGCCGCCGCTTCGGTCCCGTGCCGCGAGCATGGCGCCGACCGAAGGATCTCCTCACCCGTGCCCGACGCCTGCTCATCCCCGCCGCGGCTCGTCTCCGCACCGTGTCAGCTCGCGCCCGCGGTCATTCGTCCGGCGCGAGGTGTGGTCCAGGGGTGCGGCTCTCCCGGCGCGTCATCCGGGTTCCGGCGCAGGCACAGTCTTACTGATCGCGATCGTGTGGATGATGTGCCAGGGCCATCATCCATCTCCCCTCGCGACGATCCTGCCCCTTCGAAAAAACGCGGATGGCCGCCATCTCGCCGGCAGCAACCGGTCTACCAAGGGCCTGATGCATCCTGCCGCTCGCCGGCTTCTCCTCCGGTCCGCGCCCGGACGTCGCGATGGCAATCATCCGGTACGGCCGGCATCGCCGAAGTCCCTCCCGCGTAGGAACGATGCGCCGCGGCGGCCGGACGCGAAGCCGCCGAGTCGTGCAGGAGGCCAGAGATCCTTGGCAGAGCGGCGGCTGCCGGCGAGGGGACGGGATCCGCGTTTTTGCAGAGGAGGATACTGGCCGCACGGCGCGTCAATCCGCCCATGCACAGACCCACCTGATCGCGATCAGTAAGAGCCGGGCCTGGCAGGAAGGCTGCGGATGGGATCCACGGTCGGTCGGGCGCGGTCGGACTGCGAGCGCAATCCGCTCTCCGGCACGGCCCCGTCCCGCGGGGTCGGCGGAGGCCGACAGTGTGATGTCGTAGCCGCGAAGCCGCGCATTCATTCGCTCGCGCAGCCCTCCGTCATTTCAGCCCGCCGTGCCGCAGGGTGCCTCACGCCGGCCGGGACGGGGGGTGCGCGGCGGCGACGGTGAGCGTAAAGGTGGAGCCTTCGCCCACCCGGCTTTCCGCGGCCAGGTTTCCCCCCATCCGCCGCGCCAGCTCACGGCTGATGGCCAGCCCCAGCCCCACACCCTGGTCCGTGTGCGGAGTGATGTGCCGGTCCACCTGCACGAACGGCTCGAACACCGACTCCAGCTCATCGGCCGGGATGCCGCGGCCCGTGTCGCGGACGTGGATGCGGATCTCGCCGCCGTCCTGCTCGCAGTCCACCTCCACCCGCCCGCCTTCGGGCGTGAACTTGAGCGCGTTGGTGAGCAGGTTCAGCAGGATCTGCCGCAGCTTCTCCCCGTCACCCAGCACCCCCGCCCCCGCGCCGCAGTCGCCGATGTGCAGCGCCAGCGCCTTGGCGCGCATCTGCGGCCCCACGAGCGCCTCCATCCCGTGCAGCAGCTCCTGCAGGTCCACCGGCGCCATGGCCAGCTGGATCTGCCCCGCCTCCAGCCGGGTGAAGTTGAGGATGCTGTTGATGAGCCCCAACAGGTGCCGCTGGTTCACCTGGATGCGCTCCAGGTCGCCCTGCTGGTCGTCCGTGACGGGGCCGCGCGCCCCCAGCGACATGATTTCCGCGTAGCCGCCGATGGCGTTGAGCGGCGTGCGCAGCTCGTGCGACATCACCGCCAGGAAGTCCGCCTTGGCACGGTTGGCGCCCTCCGCCTCCGCGCGCAGCTCGCGCTCGCGGAGCAGCAGCTCCTCGCGCTCCGCACGCTGCGTCATCAGCTCCTCCGCCTGCGTCTCCAGCTCCACGGCGGACTCCTCCAGCTGCGCGTTGGCCAGCGCCAGCTCGCGGTTCAGCAGCGCGATCTCCTCCGCGCGGCGCACCAGCAGGTCCAGCACCGCCCGGCGCACGTCCAGCGCCGCCTCGCGCTCGATCTCGCGCCACTCGCAGCTGGTGCCCTGCATCTCCTCTTCCCACAGCTCGAAGCTCCCCCGCGGGTGCAGCCGCGCGGAGCCGTTCTCGGCGATCGTCACGGGCTTGCGCGGGTCCCCCGCCCAGCGCACCGTCTGGCGCTGCTCCCCGCGGAACCACAGCACCCAGTCGCGCCGGTCGCGGGACAGCGGTACGGCCAGCAGCCCGCTGGCGATGTCCGGGTACGCCGCGGCGGGGGGGAACTCCTCTGACAAGCGGGTGGTCGAGTACACGTCGTCGCCGCGCCCGCGCAGCCACTGCAGGAGCGCATCCATCTCCGCCGGACCCGGGATGGCGCCCGCGTGCTCCGTGCGCCCCTGGTGCACGAAGGCGGCGCCGTCCGCGGCGCCCAGGTCCAGCAGCGTGACGTCGCCGCGGGTCAGGACGCGGCCGGGGAGCGGGTCGTCGCCCAGCCGCGCCAGCAGCCGGCTCTGCGCCGCGCGGATGGCCAGCGCGTGCTCACGGTCCTCCAATCGATCGGCCGTGCCCACCTGCAGCGACAGCGCCTGCGCCAGGAACTCGCACACGGCGCGCACGTCCGCAGGCACGTGCTTGGGGCCCGTGTAGTGGTGCCCGGAGATGAGCCCCCACAGCCGCCCCCGGTGGATGAGCGAGATCACCAGGCTGGCCGTGACGCCCATGTTGGTGAGGTACTGCACGTGGATGGGCGACACGCTGCGCAGCACGGAGCTCCCCAGGTCCAGCGGCTGCCCCGTGAGCGGGTTGTCCGCCGGCACCAGCGGCGAAGGGACGAACGCCAGGTCGGGGATGGCCCGCACCCAGCTGCGCAGGAACAGCGCGCGCGCCTGCGCCGGGATGTCGGACGCGGGGTAGTGCATCCCCAGCCACGTCTCGATGTCGTCGTGCCGCGCCTCGCCAATGATCTCGCCGTGCCAGTCGGGGTGAAAGCGGTACACCCACACGCGGTCGAACCCCGTGAGGGCCCGCATCTCCTCCGCCATCCCCTGCGCCAGCTCGTGCAGGGCGTTCGCCCCCTCCAGCCGCTGCGTCACCCCGCGCATCACGGCCCCGAACTGCTCCGGGGCCACCTGCCGCCGCGCCGTGCCCGGCTCCAGCTCCAGGATCACCAGCCCGCCGCTGCGGTGCAGCGTGGCATCCATCCGGCACTCGCGCCCCGCCGGCGTCACCAGGCGCAGGCTGCCGAAGGCGCGGTCCTGCCCGCCCAGGGCCATGCGGCGCACCTCCTCCGCCGCCTCCTCGCCCAGCACGAGCGCCAGCGGGCGGCCGATGAGCCCGCGGGCCGCCATCCCCAGGTGCTCCTGCACGGAGGCGCTCGCCTGCGCGACGTCCAGGCCGGGCTCGCGCAGGGCCAGCAGCACGCCGTACGGCTGCACGGCGCCGGGGATGTGGATGGGCTCGCGGTCGCAGTTGGAAAGGTCGATGGGCGCGTCGGCCTGCACGAAGTTCACCGGCGCGTCGGCGCCGGGGGTGAGCTGCGGATGCGGATCGGCCTCGTTCACGACACCGCGGCGGGCTCGGGGAGGGCCATCACGCCGGGCACGGCCAGCCACGCCTCCAGCGCGGCGAAGCAGTCCACGGCGCCGGCCACCACGCGGGGCGCGCTCCCCGTGTGCTCCGCGAAGCGCGTCACGCCCCGGCCGAACTCCTTCCACCGGTCGCCCGTCCGATCGCCGTAGCCATGGTAGTAGGCGGCGCCGTGCTCCGGCGTAACGCCCAGCGGGCCGGCCACGCGGCGGTGGATGATCCGCCCGCCCAGGCTCGCCCCCTCCAGCACGTACAGCGCGCCCAGCGCCGCGGCCGCATCGTCCATCGCGGGGGCGGGGGGAAGCACCGGGAACGGGCGGATCCCCAGCGCGCGGAGGTCGCGCTCCAGCAGGGGAAGCTTCTCCCGGCCGCTGGCCAGCCCCGCCGCGGAAACGCCGGGCGTGCGCCAGAGGGCGGGCTCCCAGGCGGCATGGAACGCGTGCAGCGCGCGCAGGGCCGCGGCGTACCCGCCGGGGGTCGTGAGCTGGTCCAGCGACGGCATGGCCGCTTCCACCCGGGCATGGTGTCCGGCCGTGGCGGATTTCAGTTCAGCGAGCAGCATCGAGCACGATCCGAGGCACACCGATGGGGGAGTCGTGATGAGAACCGGCCTGCGTCCGGGCAAATGTCAGGCCCGGTCCGGCGGAGCCTTTAGCATGGCAGCGGTTTACGGCGCCCGCTGCGCGGGAGAGGGGGGAGAACCAGCTCGTGCACGGAGCGAGCATCCCGCCACGCCCCCACCCGCTCGTCGCCTCGCGACCTCCCCCAATTCTGTGGGAGGTTGGGACGGTTCCGTCTGCTGAGGCAGTCTACGTGCACCCGCCGAGGGCCCCCTCCCCCCGGCCCCCTCCCCCGCTTCGCGGAGGGAGGGGGAGAACTTCATCCCGCGATGCAGGCCGCCTTCCCGGCACGAGTTCCGCC
The DNA here is from genome assembly GCA_035638875.1 of Longimicrobium sp. GTDB lineage: Bacteria > Gemmatimonadota > Gemmatimonadetes > Longimicrobiales > Longimicrobiaceae > Longimicrobium. The sequence goes on along the minus strand of DASQZE010000427.1, from coordinate 223 downwards.
ATGTCCAACCCTCCCCCAGGGTTTTTTGGGGGAGGGTGGGCGAGGTTTACGAGCCCGGGTGGGGGCGCGGGGGCTCCGCCACCTGTGCAACCGGCATGATGGTTGACAAAACAGCCCGGGATGATGGTTGACACTCTCCCCCCACGGGGGAGTCCGGCGTTAGCCGGAGATCATCCCGGTGCGTTCGTCCAGCCGACCCAGCATCAACCGATAGAAGTAGATC
>DASQZE010000426.1:0-11888 GCA_035638875.1 Longimicrobium sp. | reverse complement strand
ACCACGCCGTCCAGCGGATCGAATCCGTCCATCTCCACCAGCAGCTGGTTGAGCGTGCGGTCGTCCTCGTTGTGGCTGCGGTTGCGGCCGCGCTTGCCCCCCAGCGCGTCGATCTCGTCGATGAAGATCACGCCGCCCTTTTTTCGCGCGCGCTTGAAAAGCGACTTGATGCGGTGCGCGCCCATCCCGACGAGAAAGCCCGTGACCTCCGAGCCGGAGATGGAAAAGAACGGCACTCCCGCCTCGCCCGCCACGGCGCGGGCCAGCAGCGTCTTGCCCGTGCCCGGCGGGCCCACGAGCAGCGCGCCCTTGGGGATGCGGGCGCCCAGCGCGTTGAAGCGGTCGGGTGCGCGCAGGAACTCCACCATCTCGCGCAGCTCCTCGGCCGCGCCCTGCGTGCCCGCCACGTCGCCGAAGGTCACGTCGCTCTGGCCCGTGCCACCCAGCTCCTGCTCGCCCGCGCCGCCGCGAACCTGGCGGTAGATGACGTATCCTACCGCCCCCACCAGGAGCAGCTGCACGAGCAGGGTGAGGATGCTGCGCGGCGTGGCCCGCGCGGGCGCCGTGGCCAGCGTAAGCTCCACGCCCGCGGCCTCCGCGCGCTGCGCCAGGGCGTCCACGTCCTTGAGCGGATACGACACGGTGAAGTCGTGCTCCGCGCCGTTGGCGTCGCCGGCCGCACCGGCCCACTCGCCGATGACCACGTCGCCGGGGCGCACGATGAGCGACTCCACGCGCTTTTCGCGCACGGCGGAAAGCAGCTCGGTGTAGGCGATCCGGGGGGCGTGGGGGGTGCGGGCGGCCAGCCAGGCCCAGGTGCCCAGCGCCAGGGCGACCAGCACCAGCGCGCCGATGCCCACGCGCACGAGCCGCGGCGACACGTCCGGGCGCACGTTGCGCCGGGGGAGCGGCTTGCCGGTGGAGATGCCGGTGCGCGGCTCGTCGTCCGGCGCGGGGCGGGAACGGGGAGAATCTCTCAGGGGGAGTGACATGCGAACCACGAGATGGGAGACAAAACGCCGGCCCGGGCCCGTGAAGCCCGCCGGCGGCACATGCGAATCATTCCAACCCGCCGCCGCGCGCGCCGGGGAAGGCGCTCAAATGGCGATGGGGCAGCGGGTTGGAAGATAACGAAGAGCGCGCGCGGGCGGCAGTGGGGGCGCGTCCGCCCTCACGTTGCGGCACGCCGGCCATGTCCAACCACTTCCCAGGGTACGTGGACGCACCTCGGCGCGGATGCGTCACGGCTCACGATGTCTGCGTCAAAACATCGGGATGGGCAATTCCAGGTATTCGAGTTGATGGTGCACTCCGGCTTCTTGGGGATGCCTCACGCGGAGGGCGCGGAGAACGGAAGGAGAACAGCCACAGCAGTGACACGGACGAACCGGGGAAGCGGAGGACGGACGGAAGCCGTGATTCGGGATGAAGCACTCCGTTCCCTCCGCGTGAGCAAGCTGTTTCGCTGGACCCGGGATGAATCCCGCTCACCGCATCACCCCTCCCCTCCGGCCCTCCGCCGGTCCGAAATCGGCTTGACCAGACTGCGTTCGGCGGGTATTCTCCCCCGTTTCCCGTCCGCCATCAAACGACGCACTGGGGTTGATTCGCATATGGCTACGCAGGGCAAGGACACGGACGTCGTCTTCCTCTCCGCCAAGCGCACGGGGATGGGCACCTTCGGCGGGTCGCTGAAGGACTTCAGCGCCACGGACCTGGGCGTGTTCGCCGCCAGGGCCGCGCTGGCCGAGAGCGGCGTGCCGGCGGAGGACGTGGGCCACGTGGTCTTCGGCAACGCGCTGCAGACGTCGGCCGACGCCATCTACCTGGCGCGCCACATCGGCCTCAAGGCGGGCATCCCGCAGGAAACGCCGGCGCTCACGCTGAACCGCCTGTGCGGCTCGGGCTTTCAGGCCATCGTGAGCGGCGCCATGGAGATCATGCTGGGCGAGGCCGAGGTGGCGCTGTGCGGCGGCACCGAGAGCATGAGCCAGGCGCCCCACGTGATCCGCGGCGCCCGCTGGGGCGACCAGCGACTGGGCCCCGGCGGCAAGTTCTACGAGGACATGCTGTGGGAGTCGCTCACGGACCCGTTCGCCGGCTGCAGCATGGCGGTGACGGCCGAGAACCTGGCGGAGAAGTACGGCATCACCCGCGACCAGGTGGACGAGTACGCCCTCCGCTCGCAGCAGCTGGCCGGCGCGGCGCGCGATCAAAAGCGCTTCGACGCCGAGATCGCGCCCATCACGCTCAAGAGCCGCAAGGGCGAGACGGTGTTCGCCACCGACGAGCACATGCGGCCCGAGACCACGATGGAGAGCCTGGCCAAGCTCAAGCCGTACTTCAAGGAGGGCGGCACGGTCACGGCCGGCAACGCGTCGGGCATCGGCGACGGCGGCGCGGCGGTGATGATCGCCAGCGCCGACTACGCACAGCGCAACGGCGTGCAGCCCATCGGCCGCCTGGTCTCGTGGGGCATCTCCGGCGTGGAGCCCAAGCACATGGGCATCGGGCCGGCGCCCGCGTCGCGCCTGGCGCTCAAGCGCGCGGAGATGGACATGGGGCAGATGGAGCTGGTGGAGGTGAACGAGGCCTTCGCGTCGCAGTACTGCGCCGTGGAAAAGGAGCTGGAGCTGGACCGCGAGCGCACCAACGTGTCCGGCGGCGCCATCGCCATGAGCCACCCGCTGGGGATGAGCGGCGCGCGCATCACCGTGCACCTTCTGCACGAGCTGCGTCGCCAGGGCAAGCGCTTTGGCCTGGGCACGGCGTGCATCGGAGGCGGGCAGGGCATCGCGCTCGTGGTGGAGGCGTTCCCGGCTGCTGACTGAAACCGAAGTGCCAGGTGCCCAGTACCAAGTGCCAGGCAACTCAGCCCGGCACCTGGCACCTGGCACTTGTCACCTGGCACTCTTCTCATGAGCGATTCCAGCGGAGCCCACGCGCCGCCGCCCGGCCAGCCGGATCGCGGCGGATACCCCGCGCAGCAGCCCGCCCCCCAGCCCGGGGGCGGGCTTCCGGCGCGCCGCCTCAGCAGCCAGGAGCTGGAGGCGGTCATCCGCCGTGCCGTGGAGATCCAGACGGCCGCCGGCACGCCGGACGAGGGGATCCCCGAGATGGAGGTCCTGCGCATTGGCCAGGAGCTGGGGATCGACGCGGCCACCGTGCGGCGCGCCATCACCGACGTGCGCGGCCGGCCCCCCGAGGAGCGGGGGCTGCTGGCGAAGGCGATGGGGCCGGGCACCCTGCGCGCCGCCCGCACCATCCGCCGCAACGCGGCGGCCACGGGAATGCTGCTGGAAGAGTTCCTGACGAAGTGCGAGTACATGGTGGTGCAGCGGCGCTTTCCCGACCGCACCCGGTACGCGCGCGGCACCGGGGTGGGCGCCGTCATCGGCCGGGCCACGCGCAAGTTCGGGGCGTCGCACCAGGCGCTGGACCTGGCGCAGCTGGACGTGGCCGTGAGCGCCATCGACGACGAGACCTGCCTGGTGGAGCTGTCCATCGACACCAGCGGCATGCGCGCTGGGCTGGCGGCCGGGGCGCTGGGCATCGGCGGGGGGGCAGCCGCGGGGATCACGGCGGCCGTGCTGGCCACGCCCATCATCGACCCGCTGGCCCTGCTGAGCCTGCCGGCGCTGCTGGGCTCGTTCATGGGGATGCGCGGCATCTACACCGCCGTGCAGAGTGGGTCCCAGGACAAGCTGGAGTCGTTCCTGGACCGGCTGGAGCACAACGAGCTCAAACTTCCCGCCCCGCGCGGCGGCGGACCGTTCGGGGGCGAGGGATTCTCCCTGGGCAGCGGGGCTTTCGGCATTCGCATCGGCGGGCCGGGCGGGAGGGAGCCGCGGCCGCCGCGTGGACCCTGGGGCGGCGGCTGATCCGCCACCCGCCCCGAACGACGTGGATCCATCGGGAACACCTATCCCGTCCCGCGTGGACGGCGCATCTGACTAAAGGAGAGCAGAATGGCGGAGATCAAGCGGGTCGGCGTGCTGGGGTGCGGGCTGATGGGCAGCGGCATCGCGCAGATCGCGGCCGCGGCGGGGTACGAGACGCTGGTGCGCGAGGTCAGTGACGAGCTGTGCGAGCGCGGCATCGGCGGCATCGGCAAGCAGCTCGGCAAGTCCGTGGAAAAGGGCAAGCTGCCCGCCGAGGAACGCGACGCCATCCTGGGCCGGCTGAAGGGGACGACCAAGCTGGAAGACATGGCCGGCTGCGACATCATCATCGAGGCCGTGGTCGAGGACCTGGCGCTAAAGAACCAGATGTGGCAGACGCTGGACGGGGTCTGCGGGCCGGAGACCATCTTCGCCAGCAACACGTCGTCGCTGACCATCGCCGACATGGCGGCGGCCACCAGGCGGCCGGAGCGGATGGTGGGGCTGCACTTCTTCAACCCCGTGCCGGTGATGAAGCTGGTGGAGGTGGTCAAGACGATCGCCACCGACCCCGCCGTGTTCGACACCGCGTTCGCGTTCGCCCGGTCGCTGGGCAAGGAGCCCATCGTCTGCAAGGACAACTCGGGCTTCGTGGTGAACCTGCTGCTGGTGCCGTACATGATGGACTCCATCCGCGCGCTCTCGGAGGGCGTGGCGACCATCGAGGACATCGACAAGGGGATGCAGCTGGGCACCGGCTACCCCATGGGCCCGTTCGTGCTGTGCGACTTCGTGGGGCTGGATACGCTCGACAAGATCGGCGGCATCATGTTCGACGAGTACAAGGAGAAGCGCTACGCGTCGCCGCCGCTGCTCAAGCGGATGGTGTCGCTGGGCTACTTTGGCCGGAAGAGCGGCAAGGGCTTCTACGACTACTCGCAGAACCCGCCCGTGCCCATGCCGATCGTCTGATCGGCGGCAGGACGGCAGCAGGGCAGGGAACGACGAGGGGCGCCGCGGGTTGCGGCGCCCCTTACTACGTCTGGTACCGGCGCAGGAAGTGGTGTCGGCGAAGGCCGATCGCGTGATGGTGTTGTCGCGATGTCGATTCCGATCGTTCCTGTCATACCAGATTCTCTGATTGGCTGTGCATTCATGCTTCAAAGAAGTTCTCACACAGGGGGAAAGAGGACACGGGGAACAGATCCAGTCTTGCTGTTCTCCGTGACCTCTTTCCCCCTGTGTGAGACAGCAGTAATCCTAACTCCGCATGCACAATCAACCGTGCGATTCGGTATCACAGTCTGCGCGCCGCGTCTCGTCCATCCGTGCATCCGCACATCTGTACACCCGCACATCGGGGAAAGCCACCTTTCGCGCCCATCAAAGATTTATGTTGCGCGGCGCCGAATGCGCCGCAGTGTTTAGGAGGTCCGCCGCGGGTCCGGAGAGCGGACAGCAATCTGGTCGCACGAGGGAGGTTCACATGATCCACACGGTATCGTCCGGCGAGACGCTGTCCAAGATCGCGAAGATCCACGGGATCACCCTGGCGAAGCTTCTCGATGCCAACCCGGCGTTCAAGCCCAATCCCAACCAGGTCCAGGTCGGCCAGAAGCTGAACATCCCGGAGCTGAAGATCAGCCCGGGGGTGGGGCCTGGGGGCGGGCAGCCCGTGCCCAGCAGCACGTTCGCCCGGAAGCTGGCGCAGATCGCGGAGGAGCAGCACGACCGCTTTCACCTCATCGACGAGGGTGATCCCCAGCTCTGCAAGCAGATCCGTAAATACTGGACCGAGCTCGGCCTGGGCTTCGAGAGCTGCGTGAGCGTGGCCTGGTCGGCGGTGTTCGTCTCCTGGTGCGTCAAGCAGGCGGGCGCCACGTCCGCCGAGTTCAAGTTCTCCGGCGCCCACTCGGCGTTCGTGCACAAGGCCATCCAGAACCAGCTGAACGGCACGGGCGTCTTCCGCGGCCGGCGGATCATGGAGTACGCGCCCCGGGTGGGCGACATCATCCAGAACAACCGCACGGGGACCACGCACGACTACGACTTCGCGCGCAAGAACACCGAGTACAAGTCACACTCCGCCATCGTGGTGGAGGTCGGCAGCGACTCGGCGGGCGGCTTCGCCCTCACCATCGGCGGCAACGAAGGGGATTCCATCCGGCGCAAGGTGGTGCGCCTCGCGTCCAAGGGGCTCATCAAGCAGCGGGCCGACAACCCCTTCATCAGCGTGATCCAGAACCTCAAGCAGTAGCGACACCCACGACCCGTATCGCCGGCCCCCCGCAGCGCGGCGTCGCCCGCCGGTTCGTCGTGGGGGAGCGCCTTGCCCTGGAGCTGCTCGCGGAGGAGCCGGCCCGCGCGGGCCGGCGGGTCCGCGCTCCTGCAAGGGCTGGACAGGCCAGGAAAGGCGGGGGCGCGGCCGGCTTGGCGGGATGCGAATTCTCGATCCTGAAGGTCACGGGCCATCAGTCGCCCGCCGGGGTGCTCAGGGCCGACGCGTTCCTGGCGCGATGCGCGCAGGTGTGCTTGTTGCAACGGGTTACATGCCCGACGGCATCTCCGTCGGCAGAGAAGGGCAGAGAGGACGGCGAGAACGAGCGGGGTCCTCTTTTCGCGCTCGTTCCTGATCCTGTAGGTACAGTGATTGCAACGACTTAGGAGTACACAGCCCGTCTAAGGAGAAGGCGGCGGGACGAGGGACTTCAACAGGGAGGGGACGATGAAGAAGCTGATCCTGGACCTGGAATCGCTCGAGGTGGAAGCCTTCGAAGTGACGGGGCAACGCGGCGACGCGCGCGGGACGGTCGCGGGCGCGGCGGAGTTCCTCACGGGCCCGCCCAACTGCGTCACCATCTCTTGCGGCGACTCGGAAGTCCGGGCCTGCCGGGGCTTTTGATCGCCGGATGAGTACGGCCGCCGCGCGTTTGCTAGAAGAGAGCCGCGCGGCGGAGCGCCGGACACCCGCAGCCGAGGGCGATGATCAAGAAGCTGATGCTGGACGTGGAGGCACTGGACGTAGAGACCTTCGAGGTGGTGGACGTCCGCGGCCCGGAGGGAACCGTCCTCGGCGCGGACGCGGGCTCGACCGTTCCGCCGTACTGTTTCACGTTCACCTGCGGCGATTCACGGGTCCGGCCCTGCCTGGCCGACTGACGGCGGCCAGCCGCCGGAATCCGATGATGCCGAGAGGGGCGCCGCGACCGAGCGGCGCCCCTTCGCACATCTGCCCCACACACGCCGGCCCGCATCCGGTGAGACGGCTTGCCCACCCACCCGTGCAGCGCGATCTTACATCCTCCTCCCCCAACCGACGTTCGTCTCCCCGCGTCCTCACCGCAGGTCCGTTTTGTCGTTCCGATCATTGCTGACGCTGGCCGGGCCCGGCGTGCTGGTGCTGCTTCCCGCGGCGGTGTGGATGGCGCTGGCGCCCGATGCGCCGGAGCTCGCCCGCGCCGCGTCCGGCTATCCCTTCGCGGTGCTCGCCGTCGTGGCGCTGCTGGGATGGCGGTTCCAGCGAAGCCGGATCGTGGCCGCCGCGGCCGCCCTCGGGCTGGCGCACGGGCTGCTCGGGATGGCCGCCGCGGACGGCGCCCCCCTCGCCGGGCACCTGGCCGTGGCGCTGCTCGCGCCGGTGCTCGCCATCGTGGCCGTGACGTCGGACCGGCGGATGGGCGCGGCGCGGGGCGCGCTGCAGGTGGCGGTTCCGTTCGCGGTCGCGGCGGGGGCGTTCGTCGCGCTGCGGGAACCGGCGCGGCTGGCGGGGTGGATTCTGCGGCCCCTCGCACCACTGGCGCTCACGGCGTGGACCCCGCTGCCGCAGGTCGCGCTGGCCGGCGCGCTGCTGGGGCTCGTGGTGCTTGTCGGGTTCGCGCTGCGGCGGGGGCGGGCGTTGGAGGCGGGGCTCTTCTGGTGCGCGCTGGGCGGCACGCTGGCCCTGGCCGCGCCGGCGGACTCGGCCGCAGGCGGGATGTGGATGCTGGCGGCGGCGCTCGCGCTGGGCGTGGCGCTGGTGGAGACGGCGTACGCGCTCGCCTACCGCGACGAGCTGACGGACCTGCCGGGGCGCCGCGCGCTCTGTGGGCTGCTGGCGTCGCTGCGTCCGCCGTACGCCATCGCGGTGGTGGACGTGGACCGCTTCAAGACGTTCAACGACCGCTTCGGGCACGACGTGGGCGACCAGGTGCTGCGGATGGTGGCCGCCAGGCTGTGCGCGGTGGGCGGCGGCGGGCAGGCGTTCCGCTCCGGCGGCGAGGAGTTCACCCTCGTCTTTCCCGCCAGCACGGCGGAGGAGGCCCTGCCGCACCTGGAAGCCGTGCGCCGCGCCGTGGCCGACGCGAAGTTCGTCATCCGCGGCAAGCTGCGGCCCGGCAGCGCGAAGGGCGCCTCCCGGCGCGGCTCCTCGTCGTCCGGCGCCGCGCGGCAGCTGCGCGTGACCGTGAGCATCGGCGTGGCGCGCGGCGCGGACCGGCAGACGAGCGTGGACCAGGTGGTGAAGTCCGCGGACAAGGCCATGTACCGGGCCAAGCAGTCCGGGCGCAACCGCGTCGTGGCGTAGTCATCCACCGGGACCGGAGTCCCTGGCCGGACGACACCCTCGCACCGGTGCTGGATCTCGATGTCCGGTGGATGCGCATCGGCCGAGTCTCCTGGTTCTGCCCACTCTTCACCTGCTCCAGGGTTGGGACGCAGATGCCGCGGACGTACCTGTGCTGTCCCTCCCTCCGCCCCGCCAGTCACCGTCAGCATCCCCTCCGAATCCCCGTAAACGGCGTCCATCCGGCCACTTGCGTCCGGATGCGAAGGCACGTTCCCGCTGGCGCCGAATTCGCTGTCCGGCGCCGCAAACCCGCTGTCTCTCCGCTCCTTTCCCCCGCCTGACCGAGGCCCCCCCATGAAAGCGTCCCTCCGCACGTCCGCGACCCTGCTCGCCGCCCTCGCCATCGCAGCGCCGGCCCGCGCGCAGGGGCCCAACGCCGAGACGGAAGCCGCGCCCTCCGCGTCGGACAAGCTGTTTGCAGGCATCCAGTGGCAAAAAGGTCCCGACTCGGCCCGCATTGGCGCCGAGTCGCGCGTGGCCGTCCCGGAGAACTGCGAGTTCACGGGCGCGACCGGTGCCCGCGACTTCATGCTCGCCACCGAGAATACGCCGTCGGGCAACGAGCTCGGCATGCTGCTCTGCTCCGCGGGGGAGGAGAGCCAGCCGTGGTTCGTGATGTTCAGCTTCGACAACAGCGGCTACGTGCGCGACGACGACGCGGGCGAGCTGGATGCGGACGCCATCCTGTCCTCGCTGCGGGAAGGGACCAAGCAGGACAACGAGAACCGCAAGACACGCGGCTGGGGCACCATGACGCTGTCCGGCTGGGTGCGCCCGCCGTTCTACGACCCGCGCACCAACAACCTCACCTGGGCCACCAACATCGTGGACGACGCCACGCGCGACGCGTCCGTGAACCACTCCGTCCGCCTGCTGGGCCGCGGCGGCGTGATGCACGTGGACCTGGTGGTGGATCCCTCGCAGATGGCGGCCACCGTGCCGGAGTTCGACCGCATCGTGGCCACGCACGCGTTCGTCCCCGGCAAGCGCTACTCGGAGTGGCGCGAGGGCGACAAGATGGCGGCCTATGGCGTGACGGCGCTGGTGGGCGGAGGGGCGGTGGCCATCGCGGCCAAGAGCGGCCTGCTGGGCAAGCTGATGAAGTTCATCGTCCTGGCCGTGGTGGGCATCGGCGCGTGGCTGCGGTCGCTGTTCATGGGGAAGAAGCGCGACGGCGGGCGCCCCGAGTAGCATGCCGGAGCGCTGGTACTTCGACTGGGTGACCTTCTGGGTGCTGGGCGGCATGACGCTGTGGGAGGGCGTGCGGCGCGTGCCGGCCGGCGCCGTCCTGCTGCGGCACGTGGCGGGATACGCCTGGCATCCGGCCGGCGGGCCGTTCGCCGCGGCGGGGTGGCGGCTGGCCTCGTGGCTGTCGCCGCTGGTGTGCCACGTGATGCTCGTGCCGGGGCCCGGCGACGGGCGCGTTCCGCCGCGCCGCCTGGACCGCTGGACGGCCTTCCTGCGCGTTCCCGGCGCGATGGCGTGGATCGCGCTGGTGGCCGGCGTGCCGCTGCTTACGGCGAGCGTGGGGCTCGGCGGATTCATCCTGGCGGCGGGGGCCGCGCTCGGCGCGTCCGTGCTGACGGCGTCGCTGTCCGTGCTCGCGCTGCGGCGGATGGGGGTGCCGTGGAAGACGGCGCTCCGGGAGGGCGCCGGCATCCTGTCGCCCTTCGCGGCGCCCCGGGCCGCGGAGATCGTGCTGGAGCGCGCGCTGGAGGGCGTGGCCCTGGTGGATGCGCTGCGTGCGCTGCTGCCCCCGGCCGCCTTTGCCGAGTGGGTGCGGCCCCTGGCGTACGACCAGGCGCGCGGCGGCGATGCGCATCCGGGGGCGCTGCTGCCGGCCGGGGAAGCCGCTGCCATCCTGCAGCTCGCGCCGGCGGGCTCCGTGGCGGGCGACGTGTACTGCGCGCGCTGCGGCCGCGTCTACCTGCCGACGGCCACCGCCTGCCGTGCGTGCGACGGCGTGGAGATGATCCGCGTGGCCGGGTGAGATTCATCCAGGCGTGGTGATCCAGGGGCCGCCACGGACGCCCCTTTCGCATGCGGGGTACTTTCCGATTAATTCAACCGAGGGAAAGGTGCGCCATCATGATCATGGATACGGTCGTCGTCGTCACGGCGGAAACGGGCGGGGGCACCGACTGGATGCCGCTCTGGACCGGCATCCTGGGCGGCGTGATCGGCCTTGCCTCCACCTTCATCGCGCTGCGGAGCAGCCGCGAGACCACGCTGAAACAGATCTCGGTCCAGAGGGAGCTCGCGATGCAGGAGCTGCAGGCCACCGTCACGGGCGCGAACCGCATCCGGTGGATCGAGCAGCTGCGGGTCGAGGTGGCCGGGTTCATCGCCACCATCAGCCAGATCATCACGGATCGCGACGCCGGTGTGGACCCGCCGGCCATCCAGCTGAAGCTGGACAAGGCCATGATGCACGGCTCCATGGCGCAGCTGCTGCTGTATCCCGACGACGAGGCGGAGCAGGCGGCGCTGAACGCCGCGATCGTCCACGTCGCCGAGCTGGTGAACAGCCATGGCCAGCCCGACGCGGCCACCACGCCCCAGGTCAACGACGCCCTGGAAAAGGCGGGAAGGCGGGCGACGGCCGTTTTCAAGCAGCACTTGAAGCTGGCCAACGCCTGGCAGGGCACGCAGGGAGATTCGGCCCGAAACCTCGCGGGCCAGGCGGCTTCACCACGGACGTAGATCGACATGCAACGAGTTTGGCGCGCGTGGGTCCTGGGCGTCGCGCTGCTGCTGGCGGGCGGATGCGGCCCGTCCAATCCGCAGGTGGACCTGCGGACGCAGTTCGGCACCATCCGCATCGAGGTGGATTCCGTGCGGGCGCCGCGGACGGCCGCCAACTTCCTGCGCTACGTGGACGAGGGGCGGCTGGACAGCGCCGCGTTCTACCGCGTGCGGCGCGAGGAGGCGGAGCTCATGCAGCGGGGGACGGCGGTGGTGCAGGGCGGATTGTGGCGCAGCGGCGACACGACGAAGTTCCTGCCGCCCATCCCGCTGGAATCCACCCGCGAGACGGGGCTGCGGCACACGGACGGCGTGGTGTCGCTGGCGCGCTTCGGCGTGAACAGCGGGCGCGGCGAGTTCTTCGTCGTCATCGGCGACCAGCCGCACCTGGACTACCGCGGCGCCGGCAAGCCGGGCTACGCCGCGTTCGGGCGGGTGGTGCAGGGGATGGACCTGGTGCGCGACATCCGGCGCCTTCCCGTGCGCGGCGAGCAGCTCGCGCGGCCCATCCCGTTCAGCGCCGCTCGGGTGCGGTAGGCGGGTGCTGCGGTCGGCTGCCAAACGGTTCCCGGACCACCCCGCGCTTGATTTCCTGAGGGAGCGCGCTCTCGCAACCTGAACGCGCACGGTTGCTTGCGCGCGACCGAAGGATCTACTCC
>DASQZE010000425.1:0-4629 GCA_035638875.1 Longimicrobium sp. | reverse complement strand
GTCGTGCGCCGCTCGCCCGTCTCCACCTCTTCGGCCTCCACGGTGATCATCACCTCCATGGACGTGCGGCCCACGTACACCAGCCGGCCGTGCGCCTCCACGTAGTCGTTGGCGTAGATGGGCTCGCGGAACTCCACGCGGTCCACCATCACCGTCACCACGGGCAGGCGGGCGTGCCGGCGCGCCACCACGCCGCCGCACTTGTCGATCAGGGCCAGGATCTCGCCGCCGAACACGTTGCCGTGGTGGTTCAGCTGGTCCGGCATCATGCTCTCGGAGAGCGTGGACGCGGACTCGCGCGGGGTCTTGCCCTGCGGCGGCGGATCGGGGGTGTCGCTCATGGTCGGTCCCGGCGTTCGGTGGATGGATTCCGCCGGAGAAGCTATGCCCCGCGACCGTCCGTGAACAGGCTACTCCGCGCGCAGGCGCACCCACTCCACGAACGGCGCGGCTCCGCCCTGCAGCAACGCCACGAAGGGCGGCCGCTCCCGCTCGACGATCCCGCCGGCCACGAGCGGATCGATCCACCTCACCGTCTCCACGAACCGGTCGTAGAGCGCCACGGTCACCTGGTGTGTGATGCGCTCGTGGTGAAAGGCGCGGTTGCGGATGTCCTTGATCTCCACGAAGCGCCTGTGGACATCCCTGCGGGCGCGCTCCGCCGCGGGACAGTGCGGAAACACGGGTTCCAGGAGCGCCGGCCACAGCCGCGTGCCCACGCGCCAGTTGTCGTACGCGCCATCCAGCAGGTGCGTCCAGAACCCGAAGCTGAGCTCCGCCACCAGGCGTCCATCCGTAAGCGGCCTGGCGGAGCCCGCGCGGGACGGCGCGCCGCGCAGCTTGCGCTTGGCCTGCTCCACGCGCGCCCGCTCGTTGGGCAGCAGCACGGGCGGGTCCGCATCCAGCCAGCACGGCACGTCGACGTACGACCGTGCGCCGCCCACGGGATGCGCCGCGCCGATCACCCGGTGCAGACGGTTGCGCAGCGCGATCTCCGCCCAGTGAAGCACGGGAACGAGCGCCCGCGCCACCTCCACGTTGTACAGGTAGCGGCCGATCATCGGCGCCCACGCGCTCCGGTCGCGGTCCTTGCGATAGCGCTGCAGCCGCTCCAGCGAGACCACCTCGCGGTACGCCGCCTCGAACGCGGACCACGGCGAGGCTGGCGGCGGCTCATCCTCGGGCTGGGCGGGGGGACTTGTGTCGTTCATGATCGTTGATTAAACTGGATGGCGTGTGCCCCGGCCTTCACCGCTCTGCGGTGCCGCCAGGGACCAGAGGCGCCGACCGGGTTTACCCGGCCGGCGCCGCGTTTTTGTGGCCCGTCTGCCGGCTTTCCGCCGCCGGCAGACGGGCTTGTTCACATTGTACATGTCACCCCCGGACATCTCCAAAACATGAGCCGCCACCGCGTGAACACATTTGCGGGCTTTTGACATGATGGTTATAATATTACGATCGTCATTCAACGCAGCCCAACCGGGGGAGGAAGCAGATGGGGGAGGCATACATCATCGACGCGGTGCGAACGCCCCGCGGGCGCGGTAAACGGGGCAAGGGCTCGCTCACGGAGATCCATCCGCAGGAGCTGCTGGCCCAGACGCTGAACGAGCTGGCCCGCCGCACGGGCATGGACACGGCGCACGTGGACGACGTGGTGGTGGGCGCCGTATCGCAGGTAGGAGAGCAGGGCGCGAACGTGGCCCGCAACGCCGTGCTGGCCGCGGACTGGCCCGTGCACGTGTCGGGCGTGGCGCTCAACCGCTTCTGCGGATCGGGGCTGCAGGCGGTGAACTTCGCGGCCATGGGCGTGATGAGCGGCACGCAGTCGCTCGTGGTGGGCGGCGGCGTGGAGAGCATGTCGCGGGTGCCCATGGGCAGCGACGGCAGCGAGAACGACGGCATCAATCCCCACCTGCGCCGCAAGCACTTCCAGGTGCCCCAGGGCATCAGCGCGGACCTGATCGCCACGCTGGAGGGCTTTTCGCGCGAGGAGCTGGACGCGTTCGCCCTGCGGTCGCAGCGGCTGGCGGCGCAGGCGCAGGGCGAGGGCCGCTTTGGCCGCGCGCTCTTTGCCGTGCGCGACCCGGAGACGGGCGAGGTGGCGCTGGAGCGGGACGAGTTCCTGCGCCCGGAAACCACGGCGGAGGGGCTGGCCGGGCTTCCCGCCGCGTTCGAGAAGGTGGGGGCGACGCCGGCCGGGCCGAACGGGGAAACGCTGGACGAGGTCGCCCTGGCGCGGTGGCCGCAGGCGGGGCGCGTGAACCACGTGCACACGGCGGGCAACTCCAGCGGCATCGTGGACGGCGCCGCGGCGGTGCTGCTGGCCACGCCGGAGTACGCGCAGGCGCACGGGCTGAAGCCGCGCGCCCGCATCCGCGCCATGGCCACGCTGGCCGAGGACCCGGTGATCATGCTCACGGCCCCGGCGGAGACGGCACGCAAGGCGCTGCGGCAGGCGGGGATGCAGGTGGCGGACATCGACCTGTGGGAGATCAACGAGGCGTTCGCCGCCGTGCCCCTGCAGGTGATCCGCCGCCTGGAGCTGGACCCGGAGCGGGTGAACGTGAACGGCGGCGCCATCGCGCTCGGCCATCCGCTGGGGGCCACGGGCGCCATGCTGCTGGGCACGGCCCTGGACGAGCTGGAGCGCCGCGGCCTGGCTACGGCCCTGGTGACGCTCTGCATCGCCGGCGGGCAGGGGATCGCGACGGTGATCGAGCGGGTGTAGACTCAGCGGGCAGGCGGAGTGTGGCCCTCCCCCGGCCTCGCTTAGGCTCGTCCACCCCCTCCCGCAAACTGCGCGGGAAAGGGTATAGACTTCGACGGGCTCATGTGCGGAGGAGCGGAGTCTCCACCAGGATCAGTTCTCCCTCCTGCCCGCGAAGCGGGGGAGGGGGCCGGGGGGAGGGGGCCCTCCGCCGGTGCACAGCCCCCGCCCTCGTGCACAAAACGCCGTTCAACCTCCCCCAGGGGTTTGGGGGGAGGTGCGAGCCTTGGCGAGCGGTGGGGGCGCCTTGGTGCCCGCCCAATCGCTCCACCTTCATCGAGCCAACCACCGCCATCCGCCATGACCGATACGACCGCCCCACCCGCCGCATCCGCCGAGCCCGCCGCGTCGCCCGCCCCGCCGCGGACCATGCTGGCGCACATGCAGGCCATGCTCTCGGGCGAGATCCCGGCGCCGCCGGCAGCCAAACTGATCGGGTTCACGATGGATTCCATCGAGCCCGGCCATGCCGTGTTCAGCATGCAGGCGGACGAGCGGCACGCGAATCCCATGGGTACGCTGCACGGTGGCATCCTGTGCGACCTGGCGGACGCCGCCATGGGGTGCGCGTGGGGCTCCACGCTGGGTCCAGGCGAGAGCTACACCACCGTGGAGCTCAAGATCAACTTCATGCGTCCCGTGTGGCGCGCCACGCTAACGGCCGAGGGACGCGTGATTGGCGGCGGGCGCACGGTGGGGCTCACGGAGTGCCGCGTCACGGACGAGCAGGGGCGGCTGGTCGCGCACGCCACCAGCACGCTGCTCACCCTGCGCGGCGACGCGGCGCAGGGGCGGTAACCAGAACCAGGGCAAGGAGCTGCAACCGTGGTGCGCTATCCCAGGGGTCACAAGGAAAAGACCCGCGACCAGATCGTGGACACGGCCGCGCGGGCGTTTCGCGAGGAAGGCGTGGCGGGGGTCGGCATCGGCGAGCTGATGGGGCGCGCGGGGCTCACGCACGGCGGCTTCTACGCGCACTTCGCCAGCAAGGACGCGCTGGTGGCCGAGGCGTGCAGCCGCGCGGTAGAGGATTCGTGGGCGCAGATGAACGAGCTGGTGGCGCAGGCGCCGCCGGGCGAGGAGCTGGCGACGTTCATCCGCGGATACGTGAGCCGCACGCACCGCGACGATCCCGGCGGCGGCTGCATGATGCCCACGCTGGGCGCCGAGATGCCACGCCACGGGCCCGAGGTGCGCTCCGCCTTTACGATCCAGATCGGCCGGGTGATGGAGAACCTGATGGCGCTGCTCCCCGACACGCCGGACCGCGAGGACCGCGCGATCACCCTGCTGTCGGGGATGGCGGGCGCGGTGATGCTGGCCCGCGCCGTGGACGACCCCGCCTTCAGCGACCGCATTCTCAAGGTGTGCCGCGGCTTCTGGACGGACGCGTTCGCGGGCGGCGCACCCCCTGCGCCACCCGCGGCGTGACGTTCAGCTGCGCGAAGAAGGTGATCCGCGGAGCGGCCCGCTCAGGTCCCGTCGAGCCCCTGGCTTGAGCGGGTGGTGATCTGGACGAGGCCATGCTCCGCGCGTGGTCCGTACAGCCGTACCGCCGCCGCGCCCTTCACCACCTCGATCCGGTCGATGTCCATCGGGTCCAGGGCCTCCGGAAGCGAATCCAGCATCACGCCGTCGACCACGTAGAGCGGCAATCCACCGGGCGCGCTGAACCTCGTTCCGCAAATGCGGAGCAGCACCGAGCGGCCCGCGGGCGTGGCTGCCGGCTCCGATGGGGGCGCGGCCGTGAGCGCCGCTTCCCGTGGCTCGGGCGCAACCTCTGGCGCCAGCATCCCGTCATGCGCGCAGGCAGCCGAGCCGAGCAGGAGCAGGACCGCGATCGAACGACGGATTGGGTG
>DASQZE010000424.1:0-2056 GCA_035638875.1 Longimicrobium sp. | reverse complement strand
GGCGGCTGCAGCGAGGTCACCGGCGCGATCGCCTGCGCCATCTCCATTTGCGGCACATTCCAGTTGCTCACGCCGATCCAGCGCACCTTTCCCTCGCGCTGCAGCTCGGCCATGGTGCGCCACCCCTCTGCGTTCTCGTCTGGATCGCCGCTCTCGGCTGGCCAGTGGATCTGGTACAGGTCGATGGCGTCGGTCTTCAGCCGGCGCAGGCTGGCCTCGCATTCGCGGCGGACGGAGTCCGCGCGCAGCGTCTTGACCACCTCGCGATTCTCGTCCCACGCCAGGCCGCACTTGGTAAAGACGTAGGGCCGCGATCCCGACCATCCCTCCAGGGCGCGGGCCACGACCTCTTCCGAGTGGCCCAGGCCGTAGACGGCCGCCGTGTCGATCCAGTTGACGCCCCTGTCGAGCGACTTGTGGATGGCTTCGATGGATTCGCGATCGTCCTGCTCGCCCCACCCGAACGCGTATCCGGGCCCGCCCACCGCCCACGACCCGAAGCCGATGGGCGTAATGTCCATGTCGCTGTTTCCGAGCTTCCGCGTCTGCATCTGTCCGTCTTTCGTCCGATGATACGAAGCGGCCCGGCTCCGGTGAACCCGGGCCGGGGAGCCGCGTGCGTGATCCATGCTCGCCGAGGGGTACACGGGATGGAGTCCGGTTCCGACGAGGCCAAGACCCGGACAGAGCGAATGAATTCGCCGCAACGACTACACGAAGTCCGCCTGCGCGGACTGGCACCCGCCGCCAGGGCCGCGAGGTGTCAGCCCGGCCGTGATCCGACCGCCGGGTGCCTGCCATGGTGCACTCAATCCGCCGGGTGCACGAGCCGTCGGCGAAGGCCGACATTGCGGTCTCATTGCCGCGAATTCATTCGCCGGGGGCAGGGGCATGCCTCCCGGCAAACGCCCAGCCTGCCACGGAACCGCCGCCGGGTGGCTGCCATGGTGCACTCAATCCGCCCGGTGTACGAGCCGTCGGCGAAGGCCGACATCACGTTTTCAGAGCCGCGACTTCAGTCGCCGGGGCCCGGGGCCCGCCTTACGGCAGGCATCACGTCCTTCTCAGATCCCGGCCTTCAGTTGCTCGCCGGCAGCGTGTAGTCGAACTCGTAGGTGTGCCTGCCGTCGGTGATCACGATGTTCATGGTGCCGGCCAAGCCTTCCAGCCCGCCGGTGCCGGAGTCGGGCACCACGTTGATGACCAGCGACGGCGCGCCGCGGTTCATCAACCCGTTGTGCTGCAGCATGAAGGTGCCCGTGCGGCCCGCCAGCGTGCCCGTGACCCGCTCGATGGCCACGTATCCCGCGGAGCCCTCCGTGGGCGTCATGGCGGCCAGCATCTCGCCGGCGGCCGTGGCTTCCAGGTCGCCGTGGTACACCTTGTCCAGCGACATGCGGCCCAGCACGGGCGGGTCTGCGTGGGTGCCGAGGGGGGCCATCTTCACTTCGAACGGTCCGGTGGCGCGCGTGGTCATGGCGGTCTCCTGTACGGGGGTGGCTGCGGCCTGGGCCTGCGCCCGGCCCGCGGCGCCGAGCGCGATGCACAGGCCCAGGGCGGCAAGGATGCGGGTCTTCATGCGGGCTCCGGTGCGGAAAGGAACGGGTGCGGGCGCCCGGGGCGGCGCGGGCCTCCAAGCTGCGATCTTCGGGTTCCTTTCGCCAGGGGTGTGATCCACGTGCGGCCGGCGCGTTGCAGGATGCGCGGCGGAGACGGATATTCGCAGACACCTCCGCTCGCGCAGCAAACCCATCGTCCCACCCTCGCAGGAGCATCCGTCCGTGACGAAGCACTTATCCCTGGCCGCGGCGTGCCTGCTCGCCGCCGCGTGCACGGCGCCAGCCAACCCCGGAACGGCGCCGGCCCCGGCATCCGCATCCCCCGCGGGCCCGTCCGCGTCCGCCAACGCAAACCAGCAGCTGGACCAGCTCGCCGAGGCCTTCTTCGAGGCGGGGCTGGAGCTGAACCCCATGGGCGCCACCTCCGTGGGCGACACGCGCTACAACCACCTGTACACCACGGGCTTCATGCCCGACGTCCGCGCGCGGGGGCGGGC
>DASQZE010000423.1:0-6631 GCA_035638875.1 Longimicrobium sp. | reverse complement strand
CATCGCTCTCCAATCCCGTTCAAGGTACCAAAGGATGAGTGTAACGGAATACCCGTTAGGGGGGAACCACCCCTCCGCCGTTGCCGGCTGTCACCTGTCCCCTGTCCCCCTGCAGTTGCCCCTCAATACCCGAACAATCCCCGCGCCTTGTGCAGCCCATTCACCAGCGTGTCCACCTCGTCCGTCGTGTTGTACAGGTAGAACGAGGCGCGCGCGGTGCTCCCCACGCCCAGGCACTTCATCAGCGGCTGGCAGCAGTGGTGGCCGGCGCGGATGGCCACGCCCTCGCTGTCCAGAATGGTCGCCAGGTCGTGCGGGTGGATGTCCGCCAGGGTGAACGAGATCACCCCCGAGCGCTCTTCCAGGCTGCGCGGGCCCAGGATGGCCAGGTCCGGGATGTCCCCCAGCCGCTCCACCGCGTAGGCGATCAGGTGCCGCTCGTGGGCCAGGATGGCGTCGCGGCCGATCCCCGCCAGGTAGTCCGCCGCGGCGCCCAGCCCCACGGCGCCCGCCACGTTGGGCGTCCCCGCCTCGAACTTGGTCGGGATGGCCGCGTAGGTGCTGCTCTCCAGCTCCACGAAGTCGATCATGTCGCCGCCGCCGTGGAACGGGGGCATGGCCTCGAGCACCTCGCGCCGCCCCCACAGCCCGCCGATGCCCGTGGGCCCGCACATCTTGTGGCCGCTGAACGCGTAGAAGTCCGCCCCCAGCGACGGCACGTCCACGGGCATGTGCGGCGCAGACTGGGCCCCGTCCACCACCATCAGCGCGCCGGCCTCCTTCGCGCGCCTGGCGATTTCGCGCACGGGGTTCACCGTCCCCAGCGCGTTGCTCACGTGCGAGATGGAGACGAGCTTCGTCCGCTCGGTGAGCAGAAAATCCAGCCCCGACAGGTCCAGCCGCCCCTGGTCGTCCAGCTCCAAAAAGCGCAGGCGTGCACCCGTCCGCTGGGCCAGCAGCTGCCAGGGGACGAGATTGGAGTGGTGCTCCAGCACGGACAGCAGGATCTCGTCGCCCGCGCGCAGGTTGGCCGAGCCCCACGTGTAGGCGATCAGGTTCAACCCCTCGGTAGTGCCGCGCGTCCAGATGAGCTCGGCCGGGTCCGCGATGCCGAACAGCGACGCCACCTGCGTGCGGGCGTGGTCGTACGCGTCCGTGGCGCGGTTGCTGAGCTCGTGGATGCCGCGGTGCACGTTGGCGTTGTTGCGCTCGTAGTGCCCGGCGATGGCATCGATCACCTGCCGCGGCTTCTGTGTGCTGGCCGCGTTGTCCAGGTAGACGATGGGCTTGCCGTGCGACGTTTCGCGGAGGATGGGAAAGTCCTCACGGATGCGCGCCACGTCCAGGGTGCTGGCCGGTAAGGGGGCGATCGTCGTGTCGGTCATGTGCCAGCTTCCTTCTTGCCTAGCGTCTTTCGGACGAATGCGAGCGCGCCCGGTGCCCGCTTCCAGAATTCACCAGCATCCCGCCAGTAGTAGTACGCCTCGTCCGCACCGCCCATCGTCACGTAACCCGGATGCAGGTCCCGGGGGGCAGGGTGTGTCTTCTTCGTGAGCTCCTTGGCGACCATGGGGGCAAAGCGGGCCGCCTCAACCAGCGAGGCGGCGGCTTCGTCCCGGCGGTCCAGCATGAACAGGGCGAGCACACGGCCAAAGAGCAGTGCCGGCATCCCGTCGTCCGGGTAGCGGTCACAGACGGCCAGCACCTGGGCCGGGCGGCGCCGCGCGAACAGGCACTCCACCGCCAGCGATCGAATGCCCTGGTTGTCGCCCGGATTCAGGTCCAGCAGGTCCTGCCAGATGGCGAGGGACTCCCCCGTCTGCCCCCGTTGCATGACGTCCAGCGCGAGCCCGTTGTACGCACGCAGGAACGGCCGGTTCTCCAGCCACCCCCAGTCCAGGAGATCGCGGCCGATCACGAACTCGGGGGGAAGTACCGCCAGCCCCGTGGCGACTGCCGCCCGCCATTCGTCGGTCGCGACGTATTCCAGGCGCGGGTCCCAGGCCTGGAGGGCAATAGCGAGGTGGTGCCGCGCGTCGATGAACTCCGGGTAGCGCTTCAGGAGGCCGCGGAGCAGACCGGCCACCTGCTCGTATTCGCCCCCGTCCATAAGTTCCAGCGCCGCGTAGAACTCCTCGTACACGTCGCCGTCCAGCCGCGGGTACTGAAAGCGCCACTCGTACTCACCTACCTGCTGCAGCGCGATATCGACTCCAGCCTTGGCCGTTTTCCGCACCAATCCGGCTCCCGTCTGTCTCGGTCCGTGAACGTCGAAAGGCGCGGGACTGCCATCACCGGCCCCACGCCCTCACCTACTCCCGATTTCTGGCAGCGCGCGCTACAGGTCCACCCACACCGCGCCGTCCTCCGTCTTCGTCGCGTAGACGGCGATGGGGCGCGTGGCGGGGGCGCAGAGCGCGGCGCCCGTCCGTACGTCGAACGCGGCGCCGTGCCACTCGCAGGTCACCGTGCACGTGGCCGTGTCCACCTCGCCCAGGCTGAGCGGAAAGTCGCGGTGCGAGCAGTTGTCGGCGAAGGCATACACCTCGTCGTCCACCCGCGCCAGCGCCACCCGCCGTCCCGCCACCTCCACCCCCAGCACCGCCCCCTCCGGCGCGAGCTCCGGGAGGGCGGCGGCCTTGATCCACGCCAAGGGTCAGCTCTTGGGCGCCAGCTTGCGCTCCACCACGCGCAGCAGCTCCTGCTTTACCTCTTCCTGCGGCAGCTGCTCCAGCACCTCGCCAAAGAAGCCGAACACCACCAGCCGCACGGCCTCGCTCTTGGGAATGCCGCGGCTCAGCAGGTAGAACACCTCTTCCTCGTCCAGCTGCCCCACCGTGGCCGCGTGCGAGCAGCGCACGTCGTCCGCCTGGATCTCCAGGTTGGGGAGCGAGTCCGCCCGCGCCCCGTCGCTCAGGATGAGGTTGCGGTTGGTCTGGTACGCGTTCGTGCGCTGCGCCTTGGGCTGCACGCGGATCAGGCCGCGGAACACCGAGCGCCCCGTGCCGTTCAGCGCGCCCTTGAACAGCAGGTTGCTGCTGGCGTGCGGGGCGATGTGGTCCTGCAGCGTCTGGTGGTCGAAGTGCTGCGTGCCGTCGGCGATGTACAGCCCCAGCATGTCCACGTGCGATCCGGGCGCCCGCAGCCGGCACTGCACGTCGATGCGCCCCAGGTCCGCGCCGAACGCCGTGTACAGCGTGGTGATCTTCGCGTCGCGCCCCGCCACCAGGCGGTCCGTGGACAGGTGCGCCACGCCGCGCCCGTACCGCTGCACCTGCGTGTACAGTACGACGGCGCCCTCGTCCGCGAAGATCTCCGCCGCGCCCACGGACAGCGCCGTCTTTGCCAGGTCGTCCGAACCCAGCTGCTCCACCACGGCCACCTTGGCGCCCTGCTCCGCCACCACCAGCAGCCGCCCGGAGACCGAGGTCCCCGCGTCGCTGATCCAGCGGTACACGCGGAACGGAGCCTCCACCTGCACGTCCTTGGGCACGTACAGGAACGCGCCGCCCGTCCAGAACGCCGAGTTGAGCGCCGCGAACTTGCCGTCGTCGGGGGTGATGGCCGTGCCGAAGTGCTTCTGCACCAGCTCCGGGTGTTCGCGCGCCGCCGCCTCCAGAGAGCTGAAGATCACGCCCTGCGCCGCCAGCTCCTCGGGCAGTTCGTGCAGCACCACGCTGGCGTCCACCTGCACCATGCGCGCGGACGACGTCCCCGCCTCGGCCATTACGGCCTGCAGGCCGGCGGGCAGCGCGTCCGCCTCGCTGGGCCCGCGCTCTTCGGCAAACGAGAACGCGTCGAGCTTGAAGAACTTCTTGATGTCCGTGTAGCGCCAGTCTTCCAGGCGCGTGGTGGGCATGGGCGTGTCGGCGAACACCGCGTGGGCGCGCATGCGTCCGTCGTGCAGCCAGTCCGCCTCCAGCTTGCGGGCCGTGAGCATCTCCACCTGGTCGCGCGTGAAGAGGCCTGCGTCGGCGGGGATGATCGTGGTGGTATCGGGCACTTGTCGTTTATCCGTCAGGGTTTGGTCGTACGTCCTGAGGGAATCAGGGAATAGGGAATAGGGAATAGGGAATAGGGAATAGCGGGCAACTGATCTCAAGCTCCGGAGTTCCTCCCTGGAGCTGCCGGCAGGCCAGGGGACGCCCGCGGCTGAGCCGCGGGGTCCGCCTGTGCGGTGTCGTTGCTGGCTATTCCCTATTCCCTATTCCCTATTCCCTGACCCCCTATCCCCTGCCGTCCTCATCCCACCGAGCCTTCCATCTCCAGCTCGATCAGCCGGTTGAGCTCCACGGCGTACTCCAGCGGCAGCTCCTTGGCAATGGGCTCGATGAAGCCGCGCACCACCATGGTGGCCGCCGCGTCCTCGCTCAGCCCGCGCGACATCAGGTAGAACAGCTGCTCGTCGCCGATCTTGCTCACCGTGGCCTCGTGGCCGATCTGCGCGTGCTGGTCTTCGATGTTGATGTACGGATACGTGTCCGTCCGCGCCTGCTCGTCCAGCAGCAGCGCGTCGCACTCCACGTTGCTGCGCGCGTGGTGCGCGCCCGGCTGCACGTGCAGCAGCCCGCGGTAGCTGGACCGTCCGCTGCCACGGCTGATGGACTTGCTCACGATGCGCGACGACGTGTGCGGCGCCGCGTGGATCACCTTGCCGCCGGCGTCCTGGTGCTGGCCGTTGCCCGCGTAGGCAATGGACAGGATCTCGCCGCGCGCGCCCTCGCCCATCAGGTAGCAGCTGGGATACTTCATCGTCAGCTTGCTGCCCAGGTTGCCGTCCACCCACTCCATGGTGCCGTTGCGGCCGACCTTGGCGCGCTGCGTAACCAGGTTGTACACGTTGTGCGACCAGTTCTGGATGGTCGTGTAGCGCATGCGGGCGTTGTCCTTGACCACGATCTCGATGACGCCCGAATGGAAGCTGTCCTGGCTGTACGAGGGGGCCGTGCACCCCTCGATGTACTGCACCTGCGCGCCCTCTTCAACGATGATGAGCGTGCGCTCGAACTGGCCCATGGCCTCCGCGTTGATGCGGAAGTAGGCCTGCAGGGGCATGTCCAGCTTTACGTCCTTGGGGATGTACACGAACGATCCGCCGGACCACACGGCCGAGTTTACCGCCGCGAACAGGTTGTCGCGGAAGGGCACCACGGTGCCGAAGTACTCGCGCACCAGGTCCTCGTGCTCGCGCAGGCCGTCGTCCATCCCCTTGAAGATGACGCCCTGCTCCTCCCACTCCTTCTTGAGCGAGTGGTACACCACCTCGCTCTCGTACTGGGCGCCCACGCCGGCGAGGATGCGGCGCTCCTGGTCGGGAATGCCCAGCCGCTCAAAGGTGTTCTTGATGTTCTCCGGCACCTCGTCCCACGTGCGCCCCGTCTTTTCGCTGGGGCGGATGTAGAAGAAGATCTCGTCGAAGTTCAGGTTGCTCAGGTCGCCGCCCCAGGTGGGCCAGGGCCGCGCCTCGGCGTGCTTGAGCGCCTTGAGCCGGTACTGGAGCATCCAGTCCGGCTCGTCCTTCTGCCCGCTGACCATGCGGACGATCTCTTCGTCCAGCCCCTTGCGGCTCTTGAAGATGTAGTCTTCTTCGTCGCGAAAGCCGTACTTGTACTCGTCGAGTCCGAGTGCGGCGACGTCTTCGTTGTAAGGCATGCGGCCTCCCCTTTTGAAAAGCGGGTTACAGGTTATGGGTTACAGCCTTCAAAAGCAGGGCAGTTGCAGGCTGTAACCTGTCCCCTGTCCCCTGTCACCCGCAGTTACTCCCTCGCTCAGGCCCCGATCGTCTCGCGGACCCAGTCATACCCGCGCTCCTCCAGCTCCAGCGCCAGCTCGGGGCCGCCGCTGCGGATGATGCGGCCGTCCACCATCACGTGCACCACGTCCGGCGTGATGTAGTTCAGCATCCGCTGGTAGTGGGTGATGAGCAGCACCGCCATCCCCGTCCGCTCGGACTTGATCTTGTTGATTCCCGCCGTTACGATCTTCAGGGCGTCGATGTCCAGGCCGCTGTCGGTCTCGTCCATCACCGCCAGCTCGGGCTCGAGCATGGCCAGCTGAAGAATCTCGTTGCGCTTCTTCTCGCCACCGCTGAAGCCGTCGTTCACGGAGCGCATAGCGAACGCGGGGTCCATCTCCAGCATCCCCATCCGCGCCTCGAGCTCGTCCTGAAAGTCGAACACGTCAACCTCTTCGCCGCGCTTGGCGCTCAGCGCCGTACGCATGAAGTTGGCGACGGACACGCCCGGGATCTCCACGGGATACTGAAAGGCCAGGAAGATGCCGGCCCGGGCCCGCTCGTCGGGCTCCATGTCCAGCACGCTCTCGCCGCGGAACAGGATCTCGCCGTCTGTCACCTCGTAGGCCGGGTGGCCGCTGATCACCTTGCTCAGCGTGCTCTTGCCGGACCCGTTGGGGCCCATGATAGCGTGGATCTCGCCCTCGTTGAGCGTAAGGTCCAGCCCCTTCAGGATCTCGGTGCCGTCTTCGGCGATCTCGGCATGGAGGTTGGTGATCTGCAGCAGCGGTACGGCCATCAATCAGTCTCCCTGAGGCTCCCGGCACGTGCCGGCCGGCGGTGGTCCACGAATTCCACGGTGATCGCCCTTCATACCCCGTCAGGGAAATCTCGATC
>DASQZE010000422.1:0-4951 GCA_035638875.1 Longimicrobium sp. | reverse complement strand
CCCGCGTGGAGGCGGGCGCGGCGACGGCGCTGGAGCGCGCGGAGGCGGGCGGCGCGCTGGCGGGGCTGCTGCGGCAGTCACCGTGGCTGCTGGCGGACCGCGGCTGCGCGCCCCGCGTGCTGGCCCTGCTCCGCGATGCGGCCCTGCTCCCCGCGCACGCCCTGCGCCTGGGCCTGGACACCTACACGGACCCCGCGCGCCTGGCGGAGGTCGTCGGCGCCGCGACGATGGTGGACGCGGCGGGGACGGCGGCGGTCGCATCCGGCGGCGAGTGACGGGCGCGCGACGTTGATCCCCAATCCATCGATCTACGAAGCCCCCGACGGCGGACGTTCCGCAGGCGGGGCCTTCGGCATGGGGGACGGACCGGGGTCGATCCCCGTTGGCTCCGCTACTCGATGCAGCAGGGCCCGCACGACTTGCAGACGGCGACGCCATTGGTCTCGCTGCACGCGCTCGCGCACGTGAGCTGCCCGCTGCACACCCAGACGGTGCCTTGCTGGTGGCCGTCCACCGTTCCGCCCTCCGACCACTCGGGATCGGTGGTGGGGTACGACTGCACCCGGAGCGCTTCTACGTCCAGCCGGATCTTCTTCATCTCTGGTCTCTCTTCAGGGGGTAGGGACTGGTACGGGTCGATGCGCGACGCCATCCCGGAGCCGGAGTACAATCAGGCCCAGCTTCGGCTTCCGGATGTCACGCGTCCCTTTCCCGCAGGGATCGTGGACGATGATGGCCGCCTGCGTCCGCATGCGCAGGTTGCCGCGGGGCCGCGAGGACGACCAGCGCCGTTCTCAAAGGTGCGTATAGATGCGGATTCCGCGGGGGGAGGGCAAGGATTGTAGTTTTGGTGGCGCAAACCGATCTCGCTTGCGGGGATTGGGGCCGGCGGATCCGGTGCGTGGACCGGGAGCGCAGCCGGCAAGCCGTCCTCCGCCCATCGCAGTCCGCCCCTGTAACCTGTCCCCGTAACCTGTCCCCTGTAACCCGTCCCCCGTAACCTGTCCCCCGCAGTTCCCCGCCCTGCCGGGTTTCCATCCGCCGCGACATTGGGTAAATTCATACGCTGCTTTTACTCACAGGCGCGCCTCAAGGACGCTGACGCATACATGGAGAACCGCACGGCGCTGGTCGAGGGGCTCATTGCCCGCTTTCCGCACATCCCCCGCGAGGCCGTC
Source organism: Longimicrobium sp. (assembly GCA_035638875.1). GTDB lineage: Bacteria > Gemmatimonadota > Gemmatimonadetes > Longimicrobiales > Longimicrobiaceae > Longimicrobium. Next base: position 3,773 of record DASQZE010000422.1, on the reverse strand, counting down.
TTCAAGGAAGACCTGCTGCGCACGGGGATGGCCTTCGACGACTCTGCCCTGACGGACAACCTCGAGGGCGAGGTCAAGCCCAAGTCGTACTTCATCTTCTCGTTCGACCAGAAGCCGCTCGCGCAGCTGGGCAACGCGGCCAGGCGCCGCCCGCCCGAGGAGATCGCCCTGACCGGCGGTCCCTACGAGCTGCGGCGGACCATCGTGTCCGTGCGCATGAACCCCGATTCCCCCTACCGCGTGGCGCGGGGGGCGGACGGCACGCTCACGCTGTCGATGGACGGGCGGGTGATGGCGGACGTGACGCTGCCGCCCATGCCGGAGTACTACCGGCACCAGCTCAGCAACGGCAAGACGGTGATGGAGATCGCCCCCACCATCCAGTGGGGCTATCTCGTCTACCTGACGGTGTTCCGGATGTGCCAGTACTTCGGCGCCAAGGAGGAGTGCCAGTACTGCGACATCAACCACAACTGGCGCCAGCACAAGCAGGCGGGGCGGCCGTACACCGGCATCAAGCCCATCGACGAGGTGCTGGAGGCGCTGGCCATCATCGACCAGTACGACACCGGCCGCACGTCGCACGCGTACACCCTCACGGGCGGCAGCGTCACGAGCAAGGTAGACGGCTTTGCCGAGGCGGACTTCTACGGCCGCTACGCCGAGGCCATCGAGGCCCGCTTTCCGGGCCGGTGGATCGGCAAGGTGGTGGCCCAGGCGCTGCCCCGCGAGGACGTGCAGCGCTTCAAGGACTACGGCATCAAGATCTACCACCCCAACTACGAGGTGTGGGACAAGCGGCTGTTCGAGATCATCTGCCCGGGCAAGGAGCGCTACGTGGGCCGCGAGGAGTGGCACCGGCGCATCTTTGACGCGGCGGAGGTGTTCGGCGCGCGGTACGTGATCCCCAACTTCGTGGCGGGGGTGGAGATGGCGCGGCCGTTCGGCTTTGCCACGGTGAACGAGGCCATCCGCAGCACGCGCGAGGGGCTGGACCACTTCATGTCGCGCGGGGTCACGCCGCGGTTCACCACCTGGTGCCCGGAGCCGGCCACGCCGCTGGGGCAGGACAACCCCGAGGGCGCGCCGCTGGAGTACCACATCCGGCTGCTGGAGACGTACCGCGAGGCGCTGGAGCATCACGGCCTGCAGCCGCCCCCGGGGTACGGCCCGCCGGGCGCGGGGAACGCGTTGTTCTCCGTGAGCTCGTTCATGGACACGCTCGCCCCCAACGACGACAACGCCGACGAGCTGATGACCGCCGGCGCCACGGCGACGGACTGACGGCTCGCGATGGATGACGAAGGCTCCCGATCCTGGGCAGGATCGGGAGCCTTCGTGCATCCGGCAGTGTCGGCTCAGGCGTGTGCCGCGGCTGTCTCTTCCGGAACGGAATCGACCGCTTTCAGGGCAGGTTCCGCAGGAAGCTCCGTCACCGTCACGGCGACACGCATGCCGGCCCTTCCCAGCATGTTGACCAGCGAATCGATGGTAAACGCGTCGATCTTGCCGCGCAGCAGGTCGCTGATGCGTGGCTGCGATACACAGAACAGCGTGGCCGCGTCCTTCTGCCTGAGTCCCCGAGTCTGGATGATGTCTTCGATCATCATCATCAGGTCGGCGCGGACCAGCAGGTTGGCAGCCTCGTCAGCATCGAACCCGATGTCGAGAAAGACGTTGCCGTCCGGTGGAGTGGTATGCTCGATCACCGAATCGATCCTACGTTTCGCCATCATCGCGCTCCCTCAGCATCTGCTTGTAACGAGCCGCAGCGACCTCCAGCAGAAACCGCGGCGTTTCCCGGGTCTTCTTCTCGAACGCATGCAGCACGTAGACGGCCTCGTCGAACTTCGCGACGTACAGGACCCGGTGCTGCACGGTTCCACCCTCGGAACTGCGCACCCGGATCTCGCAGGCGCCGGGACCAACGCCATTCATCGGCTTCCAGTCCTTGGGAAGCCGGTCCCATTGGACGCGGCGCAGTTCACGGCCAGCCGCCTCCCGCGCCGTTTGTGGAAAGCCGCGCAGGTCGCGCCGGGACGACGCGACGAACTCGAGCGGCTTCGGTTGTGATCGCATTATACTCTATTCCGATATCCGGGGTCAACGGGTGGGCGCAGGGGCACTATTCCACCGCTGTCGCCATCGGGTCGCAGACAAACGAATCCGCCCGCGAGGGAGGTCCTCGCGGGCGGATTCGGATGCGGATCATCGGATGGGCGTCAGGCTCCGGGTGGAAGCACCTGGGTCATCACGGCGACGAAGTGGCAGACGCTGCCGGCCAGCACGAACAGGTGCCAAACCGCGTGCGCGTACGGCCGGCGGTTGTGGTAGAACACGGTGCCGGCGGTGTACGTAAGCCCGCCGGCCACCATCCACCCCAGCGTCGTGGGCGAGAGCCGCTCCAGCATGGGCACCACGGCGACGACGGCCAGCCACCCCATGCCGATGTAGATGCCCGTGGACAGGCGGGGATAGCGCCCCGTGAAGAACAGCTTGAAGATCACGCCCGCCACGGCGAGCGCCCACACCACGCCGAACAGGCTCCACCCCCATCCGCCGCGCAGCCCCACGAGCATGAACGGGGTGTACGTGCCGGCGATGAGGAGGTAGATGGCGCTGTGGTCAAAGATCTTGAGCCGCGCCTTGAGCGCGGGCCGGGTGACCGCGTGGTACAGCGTGGAAGCCGTGTACAGCAGCACCAGCGTCGCGACGAAGACGGCGCTGCTGACGATGCCCCATACGTCGCCGTAGAGCGCCACGAGCACCATGAGCACCGCCCCGCCCACGAGGCTGGCAACGACGCCCGCCCCGTGCGTGAGGGCGTTGGCGAGCTCCCAGCGGGGATCGACCGACTCGTCCATGCGGGTCCTTCCGGCGGTGATGCGCAGGTGCAAACTTCGTTTCCGTTCCAAGAATAGCGGCAGGCTGACGTGCCGCAAAGGCCTTTTATACCAGATCCTCGGATTAATTGTGCACTCCCCGCTCACACGGACGACACTGAAGAAACGAGGATCGGTCTGTCCTGCGTGACCTCTTTCCCTCTGTGTGAGACGCAGTAGAAATCCGAGTGCACAATCAACTGCGGGATTCGGTATTACGCGCTGAATCCCGCTCACCGTGGAGTCGTGACGGGAGGGTGATCGGAACGCGGCGGATCGGGTGCAGGAGAGGGCTGGAGGACATGCCGAGTCGCGAGACCGGTGGATGCGCGGGCACCGGGACCCGGCGACTGAAGTCGCGGCACCGAAAACGTGATGTCGGCCTTCGCCGACGGCTCGTGCATGGGCGAAGTCAGTGCACCGGAGCGAAGTTCAAGCAGTTGGCGTTGGTTCAGTTGAGGCCGGCACCCAGCCCCCGGCGAATGAATTCGCGGCAATGCCCCCGCAATGTCGGCCTTCGCCGACAGCTCCTGCCGCATTCGGGTGACTGCACCGGGGCTGGAAGCGGGCCTCGGGATCACGCACCGGGCGGAGTGCCGCATCGGCACGTGCGGAGGCGCGGTTCGCGCCGTCCAGGGAGCGAATGAATTCGCCGCTGGAAAATCGCGAAGTCCGCCTTCGCGGACTGCCCGTGCAGAGACCGTCCCGGTGCACTGAGGCGCAATTCAGCAGTTGAAGCCCTGTTCGTGCCGCGCCTCGGCGCGAGACAGGGCTTATCGCTTTCCCAGCGGCGGCTTTAGCCGCTCAGGCCGGATGCCCCGCCCCGTGCACCCTCCTCCGCCCTGCCCACTTCCTCACTTCCTCACTTCCTCACTTCCTCACTTCCTCACT
>DASQZE010000421.1:0-4621 GCA_035638875.1 Longimicrobium sp. | reverse complement strand
CGGAGTATTACTGCTGTCTCACACAGGGGGAAAGAGGTCACGGAGAACAGCAAGACTGGATCTGTTCCCCGTGTCCTCTTTCCCCCTGTGTGAGAACTTCTTTGAAGCATGAATGCACAGTCAATCAGAGAATCTGGTATTACCGATCGCGATCAGGTGGATGGTGTGCCAGGACGAGCATCCACCTCCGACGCGACCTTCCTGCCCCTCCCAAAAAACGCGGATGGCCGTCTCCTCGCGGCAGCCGGCTCGCTGCCAAGGATCTCTGGCCCCCTGCCGATCGCCGCCTGATTCCGCGTCCGGCCGTCACGACGGCAATCATCCAGCGTTGCGACATCCCCAAACCCCGTCCGTGCGGGAGGGATGCGCCGCGATGGCCGGTCGCGGATCGGACGGCGATCGGCACCAAGCATCAGGCCCTTGGTAGACCCGCTGCTGCCGGCGAGGGGACGGCCATCCGCGTTTTTCGAAAGCAGGATACTGGCCTCACGGGACAGAACTTCGCCCCGGCACAGCATCCACCTGATCGCGATCCGTAAAAACCGGTCCGCGCCGGACGGCCGAGAAGGTAGCCGTCACTCGCACGGAGTGACAACGAACTCAGACCGGGGGCGCGGCGGGAAGGCGGAGGGTGAAGGTGCTGCCCTGGCCGGGCGTACTCTCCGCGGCCAGGTCCCCGCCCATGCCGCGCGCCAGGTCGCGGCTGATGGCCAGCCCCAGCCCCACGCCCTGCTGGCTCTCCGCCGTCAGGTGGCGGTCCACCTGCACGAACGGGTCGAAGATGAGGCCGATCTGCTCGGGCGGAATGCCGCGCCCCGTGTCGCGCACCCGGATGAGCACGCCGTCCGCCCCGGCCTCGCAGCTGACCGTGATGGTGCCGCCGGGCTCCGTGAACTTGATGGCGTTGGTCACCAGGTTCAGCACGATCTGCCGCGCCTTTTCCGCGTCCGCCCAGGCGTGCGCCTCCGGCCCGTCCGCCGAGACGTAGGCCAGCCCGCGCTGCGCCACCTGCGGCGTGACGAGCGCCTCCAGGTCCGCCAGCAGCCCCGCGACGGGGACCGACTCCAGCTGGTACTGCAGCTCCCCCGCCTCGATGCGGGCAAAGTTCAGGATGTCGTTGATGAGCGAGAGCAGGTACTGGCCGCTGCGGCGCATGCGCTCCACGTCCGCCTGGGCTGCCTCGCTCAGCTCCCCGCGCACGCCCAGCAGCAGCAGGTCCGCGTACCCCGCGATGGCGTTGAGGGGCGTGCGCAGCTCGTGGCTCATGTTGGCCAGGAACTCGGCCTTGGCGCGGTTGGCCTCCTCCGCCAGCTGCCGCCCCCGCACCTGGTCCGTGACGTCGATCACCACGGCGGCGATCCCGTACACGGTACCGGCCTCGTCGCGGAGCGGCGTGTAGGTAAAGGTGAGGTCGCGCTCCTGGATCTCCGCGCCCGGCCTGGCCCGGAGCGAAAGGCGCAGCTCCGCCGCCACGAACGTCTCGCCCGTGTGGTACACCCCGTCCAGGATCTCGAAGATCCCCTGGCCGTCCAGGTCCGGAAAGGCCTGGCGGACCGTGAGCCCCAGCACGTCGCGCCCACCCGCCACGGCACGGTACGGGGGATTGGCCAGGGTGAACACGTGCTCCGGCCCCTCCAGCACCGCGATGCCCACGGGCGCCTGCTCAAAGGTGCGCGTCAGGTGGCGACGGGCCTGCTCGGCGGCCTGGCGGGCGCTTTCCACCTCGCGGCGGGCGCGCACCTTTTCCGTGACGTTGCTCGCCACGCTGGCGATGGCGTACACGGCGCCCATCCCGTCGCGCAGGGGCTGGTATCCCACGTCGAAGAAGTACTCCTCCACCAGACCGTCGCCATCGCGGTCCAGCCACACCAGCCGCTCCGCCGCGAAGAAGGGCTCCCCCGTCTCGTACACGCGGTCCAGGACCTCCGCGTACCCCTGGTCCTCGATCTCGGGGAACGCCTGGCGAAAGGACCGGCCCAGCAGGGGGCGCCCCCCGCCCGGCGACTCGGCGTAGCGGGGGCTGACGAGCGTGTAGACGTGCTCCGGTCCCTCCATCACCGCCACGGCCAGCGGCGCCTGCTCCAGCACGTCGCGAAAGCGCATCTCGCTCGCGCGCAGGGCGTTCACGGCCTCGTCCAGCGCCTCCGTCTGTGCCTCCAGCTCGGCCGCGTTCTCCTGCAGCTCCGTGTTGGCCTCCTCCAGCTCCATCTGCTGGTCGGCCAGCTGCTCGTTCTGCCCCTCCAGCGTGCGCCGCGCCTGCTCCAGGGCATCGTTGGTGCGGCGCAGCGCGTCGTTGGCCGCTTCCAGCGCCCGGGCGTGCGCCTCGGCGGAGCGGGTAGCGCGGCGCAGCTCCGCCTCGGCCTCCTTGCGCGCCGTGATGTCCTGCACCGTGCCGATGAGCCGCAGCGGCCGCCGCTCCCCCGCCGCATCCTGGAAGAGCATGCGCCCGGAGGCCGCGGCCCAGCGCTCGGTGCCGTCCGGCCGGACCACCCGGTACTCGGCGTGGTAGCGCCCTTCGCCCCCCGGATCGGCGGCGCCGTCCAGGCCGGCGGCCACGTGGCCGGCATCGTCCGGGTGGATGCGGCTGGCCAGGATCTCCATCCGGTCCACGGGCGCGTCGCCGTCGAATCCAAAGATCTCGCGCACGCGGGCATCGAAGGTGGCCTGGTCCGTGGTCCTGTCCCATTCCCACGTGCCCATCTCCGCCGCGTCCACGGCCACCCGCTTGCGTGCCTCGCTTTCGGCCAGCTCCAGCTGGTAGCGGCGCATCTCCACCTGCGAGGTGGTCTCGAACAGGGTGATGATGACGCCGCCCACGCCGCCGCTCTCGTCCGGGACGGGGCTGTAGCACAGGGTGATGTACACGTCGTCCGCGGGCATCCCCGGGCCGCGGCGGCGCAGGCGATAAAGCTGGTCCTGGAAGGAAACCGTCTCGCCGGCCAGGACGCGCGCGTAGACGGGCTCGTTGAAGGTCCAGGCCTCGGGCCAGCACTGGCGGGTGGGGATGCCCAGCCCCCAGGGGTGCTTGGTGCCCAGAAAGGGGATGTAGCCGTCGTTGTAGACCTGGATGAGCTCCGGCCCCCAGAGCACGATGTGGGGAAAGGCCGAAGCCAGCACGATGCCCACGGCTGTGCGCAGGCTCTGCGGCCACGCGTCCGCGGGGCCCAGTGGCGTGGCTGCCCATTCCATCTCGCGGCACCGCGCGCGCATCTCCCCGTCCCCGGCGAAGAGCGCCGCCGCACCGGCCGTGCTGCCCCTGTCGTCCATGCCGCCCGCGCGTCCCCGTTCGCCCATGAAGCTGTTTAGCTGTTGTGCGCCATGAACTTCGCGCCTGCCAACGCTTTGCACAATCCGCCACCGGTCCGAGACAGGGACGCGCCGGGCCGGGCATGTGTTGCAGCGGCGGACGCACTGGGCCGGGGCAGAGTTGGGGGCAGGGGTAGTCATGCGTACATGCGTCTCCGGACCGTAAACACACTATACGGGACAAAAAATCTGGATAATTATGATTTCATGCTCCTTCAGTTCCTGACTACGCTTCCGGGGTGACTGGTAGATGTTGGCGTAATCAAAGGACATCACGCGGATCAGTTTTGTGGCAGATGAAATTGTCTCCTGGGGTACGCAATATGCATCGTACCTATTACGACGTTAAACACTGCGGAGAGGGAGCTGCTCCCGCCGTCCTCCGCCAGGAGGGGTGGCGGGGCGGCAGGCGCGCCTCGCTTTCCGGGGTCCCGATGCTGTACGAGGGAACACTCATCAAGAGAGTCCGCTATGACACACCGCTCCACACTGGCCGCCTGCTGCTTGGCCCTGGCCCTGGCCCTGGCCGCCTGCTCCGACCAGCCCACCGCGGCCCCCGCCCGGCCGCTGGCCACGGCCGAGAACCTGGTTCCGCAGCTGGACAAGCGCGGCGCCCCCGTGGGCCTGCCGCAGTACGCCCCCGGCGACGTGGTGCCCGGGCACTACAACGTCGTCTTCCGCGCCGACGTGAACCAGCGTGCGGTGATGGCCATCATGCGCAACACGTACGGCGTCTCGACCTCGCATGAGTGGGACGAGACGTGGATCCACGGGTTCTCGGCAAAGATGGACGACAAGCAGCTGGACAAGGTCAAGCGGCACCCGCACGTGGCGTTCGTGAACCCGGTGGTGCGCGGCCACGTGTCCGGAACGCTGTACTACCCGTTCAACTGGGGGCTGGACCGCATCGACCAGCGCGCCCTTCCGCTGGACCAGGCGTACACGTACACCGACTCCGCGCCCACGGTGAGCGTGTATGTCGTGGATAGCGGCATCCGCTATACGCACACGGACTTCGAGGGCCGGGCGGTGCGCGGGATCGACGTGCTGACGTCGGGCGGCACGGCGGGCGACTGCAACGGGCACGGCACCTTCGTCGCCGCCATCGTGGGCGGGCGCGAGTACGGCGTCGCCAAGAAGGCGCGGCTGCTCTCGGTGAGGGTGGCCGACTGCCAGGGGGGCGTCAATTCCAACGATGCCGTTACGGCGGCCAACTGGGTGACCAACAACCATCGCAAGCCCGCCGTCGCGAACTTCAGCGTGGGGTTCCCCCAGGTGGTGCCGGAGCTGGACCAGGCGATCTACGCATCCATCC
>DASQZE010000420.1:0-6359 GCA_035638875.1 Longimicrobium sp. | reverse complement strand
GTCGGCGGAATCAGCGGGGACGGGAGGATAGGGGGATGGTGCGGAGGCCGACGAAGGAGGAGCTGGCGGCGGCGGGGGGACGCCTGCTGCCGGACGTGATCGCGCCAGGGCTCAAGGTGCTGTTCTGCGGCATCAACCCCGGGCTGTATACGGCGGCGGTGGGGCACCACTTCGCGCGGCCGGGAAACCGCTTCTGGAAGGCGCTGCACGCGGGCGGATTCACGCCGCGCGTGCTGGACCCGTCCGAGGAGCAGCTGCTGATCACGTACGGCTGCGGCATCACCAACGTCGCCAACCGCGCCAGTGCCGCGGCGGACGAGCTGTCGCGCGACGAGCTTGTCGAAGGCGGGCGGCAGCTGGCGGAGAAGGTGGCGCACTTTCACCCCCGCTGGCTGGCCGTGCTGGGGCTCGGCGCCTACCGCACTGCCTTCGCCTGGCCGAAAGCCGTCGTGGGGCCGCAGGCGGAGACGATCGGCGGCGCGCGGGTGTGGGTGCTGCCCAACCCCAGCGGCCTGAACGCCAACTACAAGCCGGACGACTTCGGCCGCCTGTACGGTGAGCTGCGCCGCGCGGCGTGGGCGGAGGAGGAGGGCGGGGGATGCGCGTCCGGCATCCGTCCAAGCGAATGAATTCGCCGCAACGAGGACACGAAGTCCGCCTGCGCGGACTGTCCGTCACGGGCGGAGTGCCACGCCGTCGGCCAGGTTGGTACGGGAGCGGCTGTTGCAGGTGAAGCCCACGCAGTTTGTGGGGCTTTCCGCGGTCGTTGCGGCGGCTTTAGCCGCTCAGGACGGAGCTTCGCCTGACCTCACCGAAACGTGCCCGGGCTCACGCTGTACGTCGCGTGGTACTTGCCGGTGTCGTCGTCGGCGCCCCAGAAGCCGAGCTGCTCGGCCCAGCGCACGTCCTGCAGGCGGCGTCCGCCCAGCGTGAGAAAGCCCGCCGCGCGCGTGGTCACCACGCCCAGCGCGCGCAGGTCCTTGAGCCCGCGCAGCACCGTCTCCACGCGCTCCGCCACGATGCGCCTGGCCGAGCCCGGCCCGATGCCGGGGACGCGCACCAGCTCCTCGTACGGCGCCGTCTTGATCTCCACGGGAAAGCGCTCGGGGTGCGCCAGGGCCCACGTGGTCTTGGGATCGTTGCCCAGCGGCAGGTTGCCCGTGGCATCGTACACCACCTCCTCCGCGCCGAAGCCGTACTGCCGCACCAGGTAGTCCGCCTGGTACAGCCGCTGCTCGCGGAGCACGGGCGTCTCGGGCGTGCTCTCCATGGGCGTGTCGCGGATGGGGCGAAACGCGCTGAAGTGCGCGTGGTGCACCCCTCCGGCGCGGTACAGCTCCGTCACCTTGCCCAGCAGCGTGCGGTCCGTGTCCGGCGTTGCGCCCACGACGAACTGCATGGTCATCCCCGACGCGCCGCCGGGGCGCAGCGGGTCCACCGGCCGCCCCTCGCGGCGATGCATCTGCTCGCGGCGCACCATGGTCCGCGCCTGGTTCAGGCTCGTGAGCGACGTTTCGAGGTTCTTCTCGGGGGCGATCTTGACGAGCGAGCTGCCGCAGGGCGCTTCCAGGTTCAGCGACACGCGGCTGGCCAGCGCCGTCAAGCGCTCGATCTGCGCGGGCTCGCCGCCGGGCACCATCTTCACGTGGATGTATCCGGCGAACTGGTACCGTCCGCGCAGCAGCTCCAGCACGGCGATCAGGTCGTCCATCACCTTCGCCGGCCGGCCGGGGATGCCCGTGGTGATGAACAATCCGCTGCACCATCCGCGGCGGTGCGCCTCCAGGAAGATCTTGACCAGCTCCTCGGGCTTCAGGAGGGTACGCGGCATGTCCCGGTCGCGCCGCATGGGGCAGTAGTGGCAGTTGAAGCTGCACGCGTTGGTCATCAGGATGCGCAGCAGCGACACCTTGCCTTTGCCCCCCGCCCGCACCTCGCGGATGTTCAGCGGCCGCAGCGCGCCCACGTCCTTGGTATGGCGCAGCCGCGGCGGCAGCGTGCGGTCCTTCCCGTTCGCCCCGTCGTGGTCGTCGCCCGCCAGCGTGATCAGCAGGTCGAGCTTCTGGTCCAGCGTCATCGTGTCCACAGCGCGCTCCCGTAGCTTCGGCATTTGTTCGTATCCGAATAAAAGCCGAATCTACCGCCATGCGCAAGGCGTGCATCATCAACGCGTCGAAGTCCGAGAAGGTGAATCGAACGAAAACGACGAATTTCACACAGGGGAACAGGGGAACAGGGGAACAGAAACGAGCCAGGACCACTGTGGCCGCTCGTTCCTCCCCTCTGTTCCCCCTGTTCCTCTGTGTGAGAAATCTTTGTTCTTCGGTTTCCGGCTACGATCCCCCGGGCTCGCCGCCTCCATCCTCGTCGGACCGGGCACGGCCGCGGTCCTGGGGCGGGCGGCCGAAGCTGTACGATGCGCTCAGCACGGCCGCGCGCATGCTCCACCGGCTGCGGCCAATCTGCACGTGCGTGGGGTCGCGCGTGGTGAACGACGAGCGGTACAGGTCGAACGGGTCCGTCACCATCAGGTTCAGCGTCACGCGGTCCTTCAGCAGCTGCTGCCGGATCCCCACGTGCGTCATCAGCGACGACGAGACGCGGCCCTGCGGCACCTCGAACGCCGGGGTGTAGCTGCCCATCGCCTGCACGGCCAGCTTGGGCGTCACGTTGCCGCTCAGGCTGGCCCGCGCGCTCCACCGCAGGCTCTCGCCCGAGTAGTTGGTGGCCAGGTTGCTGGCGTTGCGCACCTCGCGCGACCCGCTCACGCTGGCGTTGCCGCTGATGCCGCCGATGGGGCGCACGGACACGGTGAGCGACGTGCCGTACGACTCGGTGGAGGCCAGGTTCTCCCACGTGGCGGTGGATACGCCCTGCGCGTCCACCGTTCGGATCTGCGCCCACTCGTCCACGGTCCGGCGGTAGTACGGCGACAGGCGCACGGTGCCGAAGGTGCGGGTCCAGCTGGCGTCCAGGCTCAGCGAGTGCGTGTACGACGGGTCGATGTCCGGATTGCCCACGTTGCGGTACAGCGGGTCGTTGGAGCGGTCCACGGGGTTCAGCACCCACACCATGGGCCGCCGCACCCGCCGCGAGTACGACAGGCGCAGCTCGCGCCCGCCATCCATCTCCCAGCGCACGTTGGCACTGGGGAACAGGCTGAAGAACGAGTTCCGGTACACGCTGTCGGCGCCCTCCACCGTCAGCCGCGTCTCCGCCCCCTCCGCCCGCAGCCCGCCCTGCACGGAGAACGCGCCCAGCTTGCGCGATGCCGTGAAGTAGCCGGAGTGGAGCACCTCGCGAAACGCGAAGCCCGTCAGCGTGGCGACGCTCGCGACGGTCTCGTCCTCGTCCGCGAACACGTCCAGCACCCGCGCCTCGTCCGTTGCTTCCACGTCCCAGCGGTAGCCGGCCTCGATGCGGCCCCCCTCGCCAAAGGGGCGCACGTAGAACGCGCTCAGCTCCGTCTCGCTCTCCCCCTCCTCGTTTTCGTCCAGGGTGAGCTCCACGGGCAGGTCCGTGTCCGATCCATCCAGCCCCAGCGTGCGGCGGCGGATGCGGCTGCGGTTCTCGGCGTCGCCCGTGCGCCGTTCCACATCCACCGAGAGCTCGTGGTCGTCGCGCCCCTCGGGGCCAAGGCGGTGGCGGATTCCCCCGCCAAAGTTGGCGGACAGGCGCGTGTTCTCGTTGACCATCCCGCGGTCGTAGCGCAGCGTGGGCGTGCTGTCGGCCGTGAGCTGCGTGTACGCCGTGAGCCCGTCCGCGTCGAAGCCGTTGCGCCACATCCCCAGCTGCCCGCGCAGGGTGGAGCGCTCCGTCAGCTTCCACTCCGTCGTCAGGTCCAGGTTGCCGGAAAGTCCCTCGCGGTCGTTCCACCCGTCCGTCTCCAGCAGGGTGATGGGGTCCGTGACCAGGTTGCGCCGCAGGTCGTAGTTGGACGTGCGCCGGTCCGAGCGCCGCCCGAACCCGCCGCCGAAGAACGTCCACCGGCCGCGCTGGTAGGTCAGCCGCCCGCCGCCGCCCGCGTCGCCCTGCGTGCCGCCGTTCACGAACAGGTTGCCGCTGAGCCCCAGGTCCACGTCCTTTTTGAGGACGATGTTCACGATGCCGCCCGAGCCCTCCGCCTCGAAGCGCGCGGACGGGTTGGGGATGACCTCGATGCGCTCGATGCGGTCCGCCGGGAACTGCTGGAGGAACAGGTCCAGCGACTCGCCCTGCATGGGCGCCGGACGGCCGTTGATGTGGATCTGCGGCGTCGTCCCGCGCAGCTGCACGCCGCCGGTGGGGGGCACCTCCAGCTCCGGGACGCTGCGCAGCACGTCCGTCGCCATCCCGCCGGCCGCCACGGGCATGTCGCGCGTGCTGTAGATGGTGCGGTCCGCCGCCACCACCGCCGTGGCCGCCTGGGTTACGACGCGCACTTCCTCCAGCTGCAGCGTGGCAGATGCGAGCTCGATGCGGCCCAGGTCCGCGCCCGTTGCCCCGACGGCGACGTCCGCGCGGCGGTGTGCGCTGTAGCCCAGGAGGACGGCCTGCAGCGCGTAGCGCCCCGCCGCGACGTTGGTGATGCGGAACCGCCCCGCCGCGTCCGTCGTACCGCCCACGGCGCGCGTGGAATCCGCCGCGGAGCGCAGTGTGACGGTGACGGAGGCCAGCGGCCGCCCCGACGGCGCCTCAACCACCGTCCCCGTGACGGTGCCGGCCTGCGCGGACAGCGCCGGTGCGGCGAAAAAGGCGAGCAGCGCGGCCATCAGCCCGCCGCGGAAGATCAGTGAGCGCATCCCATATCCAGCGTGGGGCCAAGCCCCGTGAACGATCATCATCCGTCGACGCAGGCGGAAGATCCTTACCCGGAGCGAGGCACTCCGTCCGTGACGGACAGTCCGCGCCAGGCGGACTTCGTGTGTTTGTTGCGGCGAATTCATTCGCTCGGCTCGGTACCCGGTGGACCCGTATCCGTGCCGCTCCGTTGGATGCGAAACATAGCTCCGCGCCGGTAAGGCCTCGCAAGCCCGGTGCGTGCAGGCGGTTGGGCATCTTTTACGATGCGGTTAGGATTCCGCTCGCATCCCATGAGGCGCGGCCGAACCCTGGGCCTTGACGCGTTCGCCATGTTGATGGGAGCCGCGCGCGCCGATCCGCTCCGTCCCGTGGACGCGATCCTGCGGAAAGGGCAGGGCAGCGGGATGCCGGACGGGCCCTGGCACCATCAACGGGAACGGAGCGAGCGGGATGAGCAACGAAGACGGCAACGGCAGCGTATCCGCCGCGGCGAGCGGCACCTTTCGCATCGGCGGCGAGCTGGAGGTGAACCGGCTGGGCTTTGGCGCCATGCGCATCACGGGCAAGGGCGTGTGGGGCCCCCCGGCGGACCACGACGAGGCCGTCCGCGTGCTGCGGCGCACCGTGGAGCTGGGCATCAACCTCATCGACACGGCGGATTCGTACGGCCCCAACGTCAGCGAGGAGCTGATTGCCGAGGCGCTGCACCCGTATCCCGCCGGGCTGGTGATCGCCACCAAGGCGGGCTTCGACCGCAGCGGGCCGGACGCGTGGGAGGAGAACGGCCGCCCCGAGCACCTGCGCGCCGCCTGCGAGGGGAGCTTGCGCCGGCTGCGGACGGACGTGATCGACCTGTGGCAGCTGCACCGCATTGCCCGCGACGTGCCGGCGGCGGAGCAGTTCGGCGTGATGGCGGACCTGGTGCGCGAGGGCAAGGTGCGCCACCTGGGGCTCAGCGAGGTAACGGCCGAGCAGATCGAGGCCGCGCGCCGCGAGATCCCCATCGCCACGGTGCAGAACCGCTACAACGTGGAGGACCGCGAGTGGGAGCCCGTGCTGGACTACTGCGAGCGCGAAGGGATCGGCTTCATCCCCTGGTTTCCGCTGGCCGTGGGCAAGCTGGCGGAGCCCGGCGGGCCGCTGGCGGAGGCGGCGGAGCGGCTGGGGGCGGCCCCGTCGCAGGTGGCGCTCGCGTGGCTGCTGCGCCGCTCGCCCGTGATGCTGCCCATCCCCGGCACGTCGCGCGTAAAGCACCTTGATGAGAACGTCGCCGCCGTGTCGCTGGAGCTGTCTGACCAGGACTTCCGCCGCATCGCGGGGTAGGGCACAACCTGATTTCCGGTAATGCCGGCAATTCCCCAGAAAACAACCGCTTCGATGGAGCCTGACAATGAGCCGAAAGATCTTCGTTTCCTACGCGTTCGAGGAGAAAGAGGTAGCTCACACCCTGCACTCGTGGTTCCAGCCGGGAGGAGGCACGTGCCAGGGCCAGCTGGTATTCGTGCTCGCTCCCCACGCGCACACCGAATCGGCGATTGACCTTGCGATCCGATCGGAGATGCAGACTTGCGACATCG
>DASQZE010000419.1:0-7853 GCA_035638875.1 Longimicrobium sp. | reverse complement strand
GGGCTGCCGCAGGGTGACGGAGTAGCGCTCGCCGCGCGCCCCCAGCCGCTGGGTGCGCGTCAGCGCCGGCTCCGGCCACGCGGGCGCGGCCGTGTCGCCGCGGGCGGTGTCAGCGCGTACCACGTTCCACCGCGGCGCGCGCCAGTGGTAGCGCGTGGCGTACACCGGGAACGAGCGGTAGACCGGGATGTACTCGGCCACCCTTCGCGTGACCGTCTCCGTGCGCCGGATGGGCGCCCGGTACGTTTCCGTGCGGGAACGCGTCTCGTACGCGGGCTCCGTGCACTCCCGGTCCTCGAAGTAGCCGTTGCCCAGGTCGCGCTGCCCGCAGACGTAGGTGCGCGTCCCCGTCCGCACGCGCTCGTCCACCTGGCGGGTGCGCGTCTCGTACTCCGTGTACTCCCGCGTCTCCGGCACCTCGCGGTACTCCGTGCGAACGCCGTCCTGCACGGAATCGTACCGCAGGACGACCCGCTGGCGCCGCAGCACCTGGGCGCTGTCCGGGAGGGAGACGCTCGCCCCCTGCACCAGCGAACGCTGCTCGACGTCGACGTGCCGCTCCCAGCGCACCGCCGTGACGGTGACCGGCACCATCACGGCGGGCTGCGCGGTGAAGCGCTCGGGCGTGAACCGGTCGGCCTTCGGCGCCTCGTTCAGGGCGGCAAGGGCGACGATGGCGGCCAGCGCGACAGCACCCATCTTCCACCGCCGCGCGACCGTCGTATCCGGCGGGATGAGCGGCGGATCGTCCGCACTCCGCGGCGGCGGGGCGGTGCCGCGACGCTCGTAGCAACGGCGGCAGCGGGCTTCGCCCACGGGATTGCGCTGCTCGCAGTGCGCGCACGTCCACTGCGGCCCGGGAGCGGCCGCGGCCCGCGCGGGCGGACCTGGGGCGTCGCCGGCGTCCGACCCGGCGGGAGTCGCGGCCGGCGCGGATCGGGTGAGGGGCGACGCCGCGGGGACAGCGGCAGCCCCGGCCGCGGGCGCGTCGCCATTGCGCGGCACCTCGCCCATGTCGTAGTCGACAACGGGCTGCGACGGGCTCGTCCCGCGCGCGGCACCGCATCCGCCGCACTCCGTCTCGGTCGCACGGGTGCTGGCGCCGCAGTGCCCGCAGACCCAGTCCGCGCCCGCCGCCGCTTCCGCCAGCTGTGCCGCGTCGATGATGACGGGCGCGTCGTCCGTCAGGTAGAAGCGGATGCCGGCCGGGCGCGGCTTTCCGCATCCCGGACAGTCCACGTGGCGCCCGTAGACGGCCCTGGATCCGCAGCTGGGGCAGTCCCAGCGGCCTTCGCGAATGGCCATGGGCGGATGGGAATGAGCGGTGGAGAGTGGGGGGACGCAGGGGAGGAGGAGCGAGGTGAGCGCCCTGGAGACGGGGTGCTGATACGGAAAACGGCGCAGATGGTTCCGCCCTCATCCATCTCTCGCTACGGGCCTCTACGACCTCCGTCCCGTCCTCTTTCTCCGTGACCTGGGAGTCGCAACTTCCCCAAACAAAACGGATTAGGGTGAGCTGCGGATTCGTGCGGCGCAGGCCTCAGTTCATGAACCATGCGTTCAGGATGCGGCCATCCACGATTTCGTAGATGATGACGCTGACGTGCGGATCGTCCGCCGGGAGGCCCCGGATGATCTCCTCGTCGATGACGAAGCGGCCCTTTACGATGCGCTTGCGCACCTCCGCGTGCAGCCCCACCACGTCGGGATCGCCGAAGAGTTCCGTGTAGTGAGCGCGGATGCGCGCCGCCCCGGCGAACACGGTGTCGGCGGGATATTCCCAGTGGATGGCGTTCGGCGCGTAGTTGGCCATGAACGCCTCCACGTCGCGCCGGTTGAAGGCGTCCACCTGCGCCTGCACCACGCGCTCCTCGTCCGTCATCGCGGCGGGGGGCGGCGTGCGGACGACGGATACGCTGCACGCGGACAGCAGCAGGCAGGCGGCGATGTGGATCAGGCGCATGGGATGTCGTCGCGGCGGGGAGGATGGGATTCGGCGGATGGAGGATGCACGGCCGGTGCAGGACGCGCGGCGGTCGAAAAGTGGCTGGCCGCGCGAGGCGGAGCAAGGGATTTCGCTGGGTAGCGGGGGACAAGTGAAGAAACGGCTCGTCGCGGTGCGACGGGGGCCCTCTCCCCCGACCTCCTTTTGCTCGTTCATCGCAACGTCGGTCGACCCCTCCCCCAACTTCGGGGGAGGGTTTTTTCGTAAAGGCCAGGCGAGTGCAGGGACGGATCCAGTCTCCCTCCCCCGCGCAGTTTGCGGGGGAGGGTCGGGGAGGGGGGCGCCCGGCCGCGCACCAGGGCTCGTGCCGCGGCCGAACGTCTCCGCTCGCTGCACGGAGCCCGTCGCCGCGGCCGGGAATCCCCCGAAACACACGGTCGAACGTACGTACCGAAACGCCCTGAAAACACGCCCGAAACACAGCCGAAACCTGTTGCGGACCGCGCGTTGACACCGCAACGCCCCGCCGGTATGTTGCCGCCACCGCCGACCCTGAAATTGCGGTGTATAAGGACAGCGGGCACCGGCGGCCCGAGAACCTTCGCACACGGCTGAGAGATGATAGACAAGATCACGGTGGTTGGGGCGGGCAACGTGGGCGCCACGGCCGCCCAGCGCGTCGCCGAGAAGGAGCTCGCGCGCACGGTGGTGCTCATCGACATCGCCGAGGGCATTCCCCAGGGCAAGGGGCTGGACCAGTGGGAGTCGGCCCCCGTGGAGGGCTTCGACACCCGCCTGGTGGGCAGCAACGGCTACGAAGAGAGCGCCGGCAGCGGCATCTACATCGTCACGGCCGGCATCGCCCGCAAGCCGGGGATGAGCCGCGACGACCTGCTGAACACCAACGCCGGGATCGTGCGCCAGGTGTGCGAGAACATCGCCCGCGTGTCGCCCGACGCCATCATCATCATGGTCAGCAACCCGCTGGACGTGATGTGCTGGGTGGCCATGGATGCATCCGGTTTCCCCCGCGAGCGCGTAATCGGGATGGCGGGCGTGCTGGACACGGCGCGCTACCGCTCGTTCCTGGCCGAGGCCATCGACGTGTCGGTGGAAGACATCCAGGCGATGGTGCTGGGCGGCCACGGCGATACCATGGTCCCGCTGATCAGCTACACCACGGTGAGCGGCATTCCCATCACGCAGCTCATCGACCGCGAGCGGCTGGACGCCATCGTGGACCGCGCCCGCAACGGCGGCGCCGAGATCGTCAAGTACCTCAAGACGGGCTCGGCCTACTACGCGCCGTCCAGCGGCGCCGTGCAGATGGCCGAGGCCATCGTCAAGGACAAGAAGCGCATCCTTCCCTGCGCCGCGTGGCTGCAGGGCGAGTACGGAATGACGGGGCTGTTCCTGGGCGTGCCCTGCAAGCTGGGCCGCACGGGGCTGGAAAAGGTGATCGAGGTCACGCTCACGGACGAGGAGAGGGCGGCGCTGGAAAAGAGCGCCGAGGCCGTGCGCGAGCCCATGCGCGTGCTGGGCGCGCAGGTTTAAGGCACGCAGCCGCCTGGCCCGCCGCGCCGCGCTCCCCGGAGCACGGCGCGGCGGAGTGTTGGGACCCTGCGGGCGTGCTTGCCCGCCACCCAAACGGAGTACCGCACATGGCATCCGACTACCGGGCCCGCTCGCTGGGCCATGCGTTCCGCTACAAGGGCAACGCCGGGATGTGGTCCTGGGCCCTGCACCGGCTCACGGGGCTGGGCATCCTGGCGTTCCTCATCATCCACGTGGCCGAGACGGCGGCCGTGGTGTACTGGCCGGACTTCTACGACGAGGCCCTGAACCTCTACAAGAACCCGGTGTTCCGCTTCGCGGAGCTGCTCATCTTCTTCAGCGTTCTCTTTCACGCCCTGAACGGCCTGCGCATCATCATCCAGGACTTCTACCCCCTGGCCATGCTGCACCAGCGCCGCCTTGCCTGGGCCGCCGGGGCCATCTCGGCCGTGCTCATCATCCCCGTCGCGTGGATCATGCTGGCCCCCCTCTTCGGACTCCGTCCGGAGCCGGGCGCCGACGCGCACGAGCGGCGGATGCGGGAGCGCGGCGTGGTGGAATCGCCGGCGGCCGCGGCGGAGAACGGCGTGGCGCCCGTGAGCCTGGAGGCCGGACGATGAGCACGACGGTCGACGAGGCGCCCGCGCGGGACGAGGTGCCCGCCCGGGGCGAGGCGCGGCGCGGCGGCGGCTACGAGCGGCCGGACGCGGCCATGCAGAAGAAGGGCAAGTTCGAGCTGTACTCGTGGGTGTTCATGCGGGTGAGCGGGGTGCTGCTCATCTTCATGACGCTGTACCACCTGTACTGGTGGAACCTGGTGGTGGGCGTGGAGCACCTGGACGCCGGCCTGGTGCTGGAGCGCTGGAACCAGCCCCTGTGGCGCCTGTTCAACGCCGGCCTGGCCACGTTCGCCATGCTGCACGGGCTGAACGGGCTTCGCTACAGCATCGAGGACTACATCCGCAACCCCACGGCGCGGAAGGTGGTGAAGGGCATCGCCTACTTCGTCGTGCTGGGGTCCCTGGCCTGGGGCATCTTCGCCCTGCTGACCTACGACTTCACGAGCGCGTCGCGCCGATGATCCATACCCATACGTACGACGCGCTGGTGGTGGGCGGCGGCGGCGCCGGGCTCATGAGCGCCATCTACCTGTCGCGCCAGCCCAACCTGCGCACGGCGGTCATCAGCAAGCTGTACCCCACCCGCTCCCACACGGGCGCGGCGCAGGGCGGCGTGTGCGCGGCGCTGGCCAACCTGGAGGAAGACCACCCCGAGTGGCACGCGTTCGACACCGTAAAGGGGTCGGACTACCTGGGCGACCAGGACGCCATCGAGGTGATGTGCGAGGAGGCCATCCCCGTGATCATCGAGCTGGAGCACATGGGGCTCCCGTTCAGCCGCACGCCGGACGGCAAGATCGCGCAGCGCCCATTCGGCGGGCACACGCACCACTTCGGGGAGGGCCCGGTACGGCGCAGCTGCTACGCGGCGGACCGTACGGGGCACATGATCCTGCAGACGCTCTACCAGAACTGCATCAAGCAGGGGGTGGAGTTCTTCGACGAGTTCCAGGTGGTGGACCTGATCCTCGCCGATGACGGGCGCTGCTGCGGGTGCGTGGCCTGGGAGGTTTCCACGGGCGACCTGCACGTGTTCCACGCCAAGGCGGTTGAGTTCGCCACGGGCGGGTTCGGGCGCGTGTGGAGCATCACGTCCAACGCGCACGCCAACACGGGCGACGGCGTGGCCATCGCCTACCGGCGGGGCATCGCGCTGGAGGACATGGAGTTCTACCAGTTCCACCCCACGGGCATCTACCGCCTGGGCATCCTCATCACCGAGGGCGTGCGCGGCGAGGGCGGCATCCTGCGCAACGACCTGGGCGAGCGCTTCATGGAGAAGTACGCGCCCACCATGAAGGACCTGGCCTCGCGCGACGTGGTCAGCCGCGCGATCAGCAAGGAGATCCGGGAAGGGCGGGGGATCAACGGCAAGAAGATGGTCTACCTGGACGCGACGCACCTGGGCGCCGAGGTGATCGAGGGCAAGCTGCCGGACATCGCCGACTTCTGCCGCACGTACCTGGGCATCGATCCCGTGAAGGATCCCATGCCCATCCAGCCCACGGCGCACTACGCCATGGGCGGCATTCCCACGGACATCGACTGCCGCGTGCTGCGCGACGGCAAGAACGTGCTCCCCGGCTTCTACGCGGCCGGCGAGGTGGCGTGCGTGTCCGTCCACGGGGCCAATCGTCTCGGCACGAATTCGCTGCTGGACCTGGTGGTCTTTGGGCGGCGCGGGGGGATGGCCATGGCGGAGTTCTGCAAGACGGCCGACCTGCCGCCGCTGCCCAAGAACCCGACGGAGTTCGCCGAGGCGCAGTTCAGCAAGCTGCTGAGCGTGCAGAAGGGCGAGCCGGCGGCCAAGCTGCGTGAAGAGATGCAGGACGTGATGCAGGACGACGTCGGCATCTACCGCACGGGCGAGGGGATGGCGGCGGCGCTGGGGCGCGTGCGCGGCCTGCAGGAGCGCTACAAGGGCGTGCTGGTGGGCGACAAGGGTACGCGCTACAACACCGACGTGCTGGAGGCGTGGGAGCTGGGCAACCTGCTGGACCTGGCCGAGGTGACCACGGTGGCCGCGCTCAACCGCACGGAAAGCCGCGGCGCCCACATGCGCGAGGACTACGAAAAGCGCAACGACGCCGAGTGGATGAAGCACACGCTCACCACCCGGGCGGCCGAGGGCGCGCCGATCGAGATCACCTACAAGCCGGTAGTGCTCACCAAGTTCGAGCCGAAGGAGAGGGTGTACTGATGGCGGCTCCTGCCCCTCGTCCCACGGCCGGCGGCTCCGCGGCCGCGCGCGCGGCGAACGTGCTCGGCCACAAGCCGGTGACGCTGCGCATCTTTCGCTACAATCCCGACGTGGACGCCAAGCCGTCGTACCAGGAGTTCACGGTGCAGGCGGACCCCACGGACCGCGTGCTGGACGCGCTGATGACGGTAAAGGGGTACCAGGACGGCACCCTGACCTTTCGGCGCAGCTGCGCCCACGGCATCTGCGGGTCGGATGCCATGCGCATCAACGGGGTGAACCGGCTCGCCTGCAAGGTGCTCATCAAGGACGTGGGCGAAAAGGTGACCATCGAGCCCCTGATGGGGTTCAAGGTCGTCAAGGACCTGGTGGTGGACATGGAGGGGTTCTTTGCCCAGTTCCGCTCCGTGCTCCCCTTCCTGGTGACGGACGCGGCCGTGCCGGCGGACGGCCGCGAGCGCCGGCAGTCGGTGGACGACCGCGAGCGCTTTGACGATACGACGAAGTGCATTCTGTGCGCGGCGTGCACCACCAGCTGCCCCAGTTTCTGGGCCGACGAGAACTTCGTGGGCCCGGCGGCCATCGTGAACGCGCACCGCTTCATCTTCGACAGCCGCGACGATGCGGCGGACGAGCGGCTGGAGATCCTGAACGACCGCGAGGGCGTGTGGCGCTGCCGCACGATCTTCAACTGCACGGAAGCGTGCCCGCGCGAGATCCGCATCACCAAGGCCATCGGCGAGGTGAAGAAGGCGATCCTCAAGGGCTCGCGCGACATCACCGTTCGCCAGCCCGCCACGTCGCACGGGGGCTGAGCGGCAGGCTGAATCGCTGTGTGAAGACCGGCCCCGCGGCTTGCCAGCCGCGGGGCCGGTTTGTGAAGGTCCCGAGGGACGCCGCTTCCGCCCTGTCTGCAGGCTTACAGCCGCCATTCATGAAAAATCCTTTTCGCTTTCCTCAGTGGGTGCCCTTCGAGCGCCGGGCGCTGATGGATCGGGTGAAGGCACACCTGGAGTCGCTCGACACCCTGGGATTCGATGTCGGCGAGGGCGACGCGGTCCTGGACTTTCTGGCGGGTCTGCGGGACATGGATGCCGTCCAGACCCTGCTGATGGACTGCGGGCTTTCGCGGAGCGAGGGCGAGACGCTGCTTGGCTGGGTTGAGGAGCGCAGAGACGAGATGTCTCGGCCACGTCGCAAGTGGCGGTTCTGGTGAACTCGGCTGTGATGACAAGACGGCGGACGAGCGGGCTGGAGATCCTGAACGACCGCGAGGGCGTGTGGCGCTGCCGCACGATCTTCAACTGCACGGTAGCGTGCCCGCGCGAGATCAGCATCACCAGGGCCATCGGCGAGTGAAGAAGGCCATCCTCAAGGGCATGCGCGACATCGCCGTTCGCCAGCCCGCCACGTCGCACGGGGGCTGAGCGCGGACGGCAGGCGAAGGGCTTACCGAGAAACGAGACCGGCCCCGCGGCGACGATGCCGTGGGGCCGGCGCAGATGTGCCGCGCCATTCCATCACGGCATAGTGC